>NZ_JBSGCY010000093.1:0-27140 GCF_053602115.1 Nocardia sp. NPDC004582
GCCGCCCCGCTGCTGGCCGCCGACGCGCTGCCGCGTTTCGACGTATCGGCCATGGACGGGTACGCCGTCAGCGGCGACGGGCCGTGGCAGCTGCGCCGCGATATCGGGTTCGCCGGCGGTGAGCGGCCGGTGGGCCTGCTGGACGGCGAGGCGGTGCGGATCGCGACCGGCGCGCACGTGCCCGACGGGACGAGTTCGGTGGTGCGCGACGAGTTCGTGCGCATCGACGACGACGGCACCCTGTACCGGCTGCCGGACACGCCGATCCGCGAGGATGTGCGCCGCCGCGGCGAATACTGGCTGCCCGGTGCGGAAGTCGCGTCCGCGGGCACCCCGGTCACCGCCGCGCTCATCTCGGTGGCCGCCAGCGCCGAGGTCGCCGCGGCGTCGGTCCGCGGGCCGGTGCGCGCGCGCATCGTGATGACCGGTGACGAGATTCGCGGGGACGGCCCGCTGCACACCGGCCAGACCCGCGACGCGATCGGGCCGGTGCTGCCCGACATCCTGGCCTGGTACGGCGTCACCACGATCGACCGGGTTCACCTGCGCGACACCGCGAATGCCTTCGACGAGGTGCTGACCGCCGCGGCCGACTGCGATCTGCTGGTCATCGTCGGCGCGACCGGCGGCGGCGCGGCCGACCAGCTGCGCTCGGCACTGGACCGCTCCGACGCGGCGGTGCTGCTGCGCCGGCTGCGGCTGCGGCCGGGCGGCTCCACGGTGGTCGCCCAACTCGCCTCCGGCACAGTCGTTCTGGGTCTGCCCGGCAACCCGTTCGCGGCCATCTCCACCCTGCTGACGCTGATCGGCGCCACCGTGGAGGGCATGACCGGCGCGAAGCCCGCGCGCCGGGTGCTGGGCCCGCTGGCCAACGCGGGCGAGCTGACCGCTCCGGTGGCCCGTATCGTCCCGGCCCGGGCGCTGCCCGGCGGTGGCTTCCAGGGCGATCTGCGGCTGCACACGGCCCATCTGGCCGATCTGCTGGACCGGGACGGCCTGGTGATCGTCCCCGCCGAGGCCGAGGACGGCGTCCTGGCCGAGTTCATTCCGCTGCGGGGCTGACAGCGGCGTCGCCCATGCCACCGGGTCAGCCGGGGAGACCGAGAACGGTCAACAGCTGGCCCGGGTAGGCCGCGCCGTCGATGCGGCCGGTCTGGGCGACAATACGGCGGCGGACGCCGGTGACCGGGTTGCGCAGGTGCAGGGTGAACACGTGGGGTGCGAACGCGACGCCGCCGTCGGACCACGCCTGCCGGAATTTCGGGAATTCCCCGAGGTCCCGGATCAGATCGGCGAATCCCTCGGTATTTCCGGAGCGGCCGATCAATGCGCGCATCCAGCGCGCGATCAAACGGGAGTCCGCCTCCCAGTTCACCATCACTGTGGTGGCCAGCTGGTGGCCGAAGAACCAGCGCAGCATATTGCCGTGCCGGGGCAGCCCCGGGAACGCGTCGTGCCAGGCGGCGTTGCAGGCGAGCAGGTTGGCCCGGATGTCCATCAGGGCGGCCATATTGGGGCTGTGCAGGTCGAGGGCGCGGATCATCTCCGGCGTGATGGCCGTGCGCAGTTCCGCCGGGGACGGAACCGCGTCCGAGCCCAGTCCGGCCAGGTCATCGAGCTGGCGGCGGTCCGCGCTGGAGAGCGGGACCAGCCGGTCCAGGTAGCGGGCGAGCGCGGTCACCACTTCACGAGTCGGGTTTCCGCGGTCCCCCTTCTCCAGATGCGTTATGTAGCTTGCGCTTACGCCCGCATTGAATGCCAGTCGTTCGCGGGAAACACCGCGATTGTCACGCAGCCGCCGCAGCAGGTTTCCGAACGTGGGTGCTTCGAGTTCCCGAAAACCCTGTCCGCATACCGCTCTCGCGCCCACTGTTCCTCCTTCTCGGAATCCCGGTGGCCCACCCCGCCTCCCCATGGAGGCACTACCGAGATCCGCTTCAGGACGGATACTTACACAGATTGGGATATGAACTGCTCAGCGCCGCAAATCCAATCAGTATCACCGAATAATCCTGTTGGTATATGTAACACGGGATCGGTGATGGACGGCGGGGAGTCCGATCTCCAAACTACCGTCAAGCCCCCAAAGCCAGGGGCGGTTCCGCGAATGAGATTTTCGATTCCCGCGAACGCACCGGATCCGGGGCGGGCACCGCGTCGAGCAGGCGGCGCGTGTACTCCTCGCGCGGACTGCCGAACACGGCGTCGACCGGGCCGGATTCGACGATACGCCCTTCACGCAGGACCGCCACCCGATCGGCCACCTGATGTACGACGGCCAAGTCGTGACTGATGAACAAGCAGGCGAATCCGTACTCGGCGCGCAGGTCCGCGAACAGGTCCAGCACCCGCGCCTGCACCGAGACGTCCAGGGCGCTGGTGGGCTCGTCGGCCACCAGCAGCCGCGGCGCCAGGGCCAGGGCGCGGGCCAGCGCGACACGCTGGCGTTGCCCGCCGGACAGCTCGCCGGGGCGGCGCGTGGCGTACTCCCGTGGCAGCCGTACTGATTCGAGCAGTTCGCCGACCTTGGCGCGGAGCAGCGCGCCCGAGGCCGCCCGGTGCACGCGCAGCGGCTCCCCGATCGCGTCCTCGACGGACCGCCGCGGATCCAGCGAGGCGGTGACGTCCTGATGCACGAGGGCGACGTTCTTGCGCAGCCCGCGCAGTTCGCGACCGGGTAGCCCGGTGAGCGGGATGCCCTGTAACACCACCTCTCCCGCGGTCGCGGGCACCAGGCCGAGCGCGGTGCGGCCGAGAGTGCTTTTACCCGAACCGGATTCCCCGACCAGGCCGATCACCTCACGCGGGGCCAGCGTCAACGACACGTCCCGCAGGGCCTGGAATTTCCTGCCGTGGCGGCGGTAGACGACCGCGAGATCGCGGATCCGCAGCACCGGTTCGGCCACCGCGGCGGCGGAGGCGGTGCCCGCGGCCGGTTCCGAAGTCACCACGGCGACCGCGGGCGCCGGGGTCGCGCCGTCCTGCGGCAGCACCGGGACGGCGGCCAGCAGTTCGCGCGTGTACCGCTCGCGGGGGCTCGCGAAGAGTTCGCGAACCGGCCGCGTTTCGACCACTTCCCCCGCCCGCATGACCACCACCCGGTCCGCGATGGCGGCCACCACGCCCAGGTTGTGGGTGATGAACAGGATCGCGGTGCCGTTGCGGCGCTGCAGGTCCCGCAGCAGGTGCAGGATCTCGGCCTGCACGGTGACGTCGAGCGCGGTGCTGGGTTCGTCGGCGATGAGCAGGTCCGGTTCGCCGGACAGGGCCAGCGCGATCACGACCCGCTGCTTCTGCCCGCCGGAGAGCTGGTGCGGGTACCAGTCGACCCGCGTCTCCGGTTCCGGGATGTCGACGAGGCCGAGCAGCTCGATGGCGCGGGCGCGGGCCTGCGCCTTGCCGATCGGCCGATGGGCGCGCAGGGCCTCGGCGATCTGGCTTCCGATGCGGCGCACCGGGTTCAACGCGGTCTGCGGCTCCTGGAAGACCATGGCGGCCCGGGTGCCCCGCAGGGGTCGCAGTGCGTCCTCGGTGGCGCCGACGATCTCGGTCCCGTCCAACCGGATCGAGCCGCTCGCGGTCGCGCCGGCGGGCAACAGCCCGAGCACGGCACGCGCTGTGAGCGATTTGCCGGAGCCGGATTCACCCACCAGGGCCACCGTCTCGCCGCGCGCCACCCGCACGTCCACCCCGTGCACGACCTCGCGCGCACCGAAACGTACTGCCAGGTCACGAATGTCGAGCAAGGTCTCGCCGGTCATATCACCCTCCGGGCGCGGCCCAGAGCCTGGGCGATCAACAGGAATCCGAGCGTCAGCGCCGACACCACCAGCAGCGGCCCGACCGCCATGGCGGGATTGGCGTCCAGATTGCGGGTGGACTCGGCGATGATGGACCCCAGCGACGGGTCCGGCGGCCGCACCCCGATGCCGATGAAACTCATGGCGCTGTCCACGAACACGGCCAGCGACAGCGACAGCGCCAGCTGCACCGCGAGCGGCTCGATCACATGGGGCAGCACGTGTTTGCGCAGGGTCCACGCGGTGCTCGCGCCGATCACGGTGGCGGCCTCGACGAAGGGCTGCTCGCGCACGGCCAGCACCGCGGTGCGGACCTGCCGGCCGAAGATGGGGACCTCGGCGGCGATGATCACGATGGCGACCGCGTGCGCGCCGGGCCCGGTGACCGCGGTCAGCGCGATGGCGAAGATCAGCGCCGGGAACGCCAGGATCAGGTCGAACACGCGCTGTGCCAGCACATCCGCGACCGGATTCACGGTCGCGGCCAGCCCGATGACCGAGCCGAGGACCGCGCCGGCCGGAACCGCCAGGAAGGCGATCAGCAGATCCACCCGGATTCCGTACAGCAGGCGGGTGAACACATCCCGATTGAGGTGATCGGTCCCCAGCCAGTGCTCTCCGCTCGGGCCGAGCAGATTGGCCCCCGGAATCTGCTCCAGCGGCCCGTATTCGGTCAGCAGCCCGGCGGCCAGCGCCGCCACCGCGATGACTGCGATGAGCAGTACCCCGGCCAGTCCCTGGCCACGGGTCACGGCCCGCAGCGGCGAACGCTGCGGATCGGCCACGCGCAGCGGGCTTTCCGCCGCGGCCCCGGGCTCATCGCCCTGCCCGGCCTCGGTCTCGCCGGACGGCTCGGGCTCGGCGCTGTCGGGCAAGTCCACGATGCCCGGCGCGGCCACAGCGTTCGACTGCCCGGTCACACCCGGCGGAAGATCGACCACCGGATCCGCAGGCGTGCCGGTGGTGGAAACGGCGGACTCGCTCATGCCCGGCCTCCGATGCGGATGCGGGGATCGAGGTAGGCGTGGGCGATGTCGGTGATCAGCTGGATGGCCACGAACACCGCGACGGAGAACACCAACAGTGCCTGGACGACGGGGTAGTCGCGGCGGTTGATGCCTTCTTCGATGAGGCGCCCGATACCCGGCCAGGCGAAGGCCGCCTCGACCAGGACCGCACCGCCGAGCAGGTTGCCGGTCTGGATGCCGAGGGTGGTGAGCATGGCGGGCAGGGCGTTGCGCAGCGCGTCGTGGGTGACGATGCGGCGGCGCGGGACGCCGAGAGCGCGGG
This sequence comes from Nocardia sp. NPDC004582, assembly GCF_053602115.1. NCBI lineage: Bacteria > Bacillati > Actinomycetota > Actinomycetes > Mycobacteriales > Nocardiaceae > Nocardia > Nocardia sp. NPDC004582. The sequence continues at coordinate 5,091 of NZ_JBSGCY010000093.1, forward strand.
CGGTGAGGACGTAGGGCTTGCCGAGTTCGGTGCGCAGGGCCTCGGTGAGGAAGCGGGTCAGCGCCGCCGACACCGGCAGGGCGAGGCAGACGGCGGGCAGCAGCAGGTATTGCACGGCGATGTCGGGGCGGGCGAGGAAACCGTCCGGCGGCAGGCCGCCCGCGGGCAGGACGGGGATGGCGACGGCGAACACCAGCACCAGCAGCACGCCGGTCACGAAGACCGGGATGGCGACGGCGACGGTATTGGCGGCGGCCACGATCGCGTTGAGCCAGCGGCGATCCCACAGCACCGACGCGACCGACACCGCCAGGCTCACGATGAGCGCGAGCAGGAGGGCCGCGCCGGCGAGGATGAGAGTGTTGGACAACCCGCGGCCGATCAGGTCGGAGATCTGGCCGCCGATGAGGTACGACCGGCCCAGGTCGCCGGTCACCACGCCGCGCAGCCACGACAGGTACTGGGCGGGGATGGACCGGTCCAGTCCGAGCTGATGCCGGATGGCCGCGACGGTTTCCGGCGTGGCGTCGGCCCCGGCGAGGATGGTCGCCGGGTCGCCGGGCACCAGCCGCAGCAGCAGGAAGATCAGCACCGAGGCCCCGAACAGCACCGCCAGCGCGGAGGGCACCCGGCGCAGCAGGTAGGCGGTCATGCCAGGAACGCCTCGGTCAAGGCGAGTTCGCGGCGCTTGGTCCAGGTGAAGCCGTGCAGTTTTCGGGTCGCCGAGCCCTGCGCGTACCGGACGCCGATCTCGATGAGGAACAGGCTGTCCAGCAGCTGATCGCTCAAGGCCTGGTAGGCGCGGACCGCGTCCGGGCCGGTGCTCCGCGGCAGCTGCCAGGCCGCGTCGGCGGCGGCCACGTAGGCGGGAGATTCGAAGTGGGAGGCGTTCTTGCGGGCGTTGAACGGGTACGCGCTGACAGTGAGGGTGGAGGGCACGAACTGCGCCCACGAGTGGTCGGTGATCCACAGGCCCGGGAATTGCGCGCCGATCAGCTGTTTGACGAACGTGGCGTTGTCGGTGGGCGCGAGTTCCACCTCGATGCCGATCTCGGCGAGATTGGCCTGGACGATCTGCGCCGCCGCCTCGTACGCCGACACCGCCGTGTTGTAGGCGAGCGGAATCTTCGGGGGCTTGGGCAGCTGGGCCAGGATCTGCTTGGCCTTGGCCGCATCTCGCGAGTACCGGGTGTTGCGGGCGGCGTCGAAGGCCGGAGAGTTCTTGGGCCACGGCAAGTTCGCCGCGTAGCCGGCGCCGCGGAACACCTCGGCGATGATGCGCTCGCGGTCGACGGCGTAGGCGATGGCCTGCCGCAGCCGCACGTCCGACAGCACGGGGTCGGCGACGTTCACGCCGACGTAGATCTCGAGCTCGGCGCCCTCGTAGGTGTGGACGCGGTAGCCGTCGGCCTTGGCGAGGTTCTCGTTGTCGCGGTAGGTGACGCCGTCGGCGAGGTGGATCTGCCCGGTCTTGAGGGCGTTCAGCTGCGCCTGATTGTCGGAGATGACGGTGATCTCGACCCGGTCCAGGTAGGGACGGTCCGGCACCCAGTAGTTCGCGTTCTTCTCGAATACCAACTGCTGGTTGGGGATTCGCTGCACGAACCGGAACGGACCGGTGCCGATGATCTTCTCGCCGGTGCCGAGCTGGTCGATGGATTCGCTGTCGAGAATGGGGACGGTGTCGAGCAGGTCGAACAGGTTGCTCAGTGGGTGCGCCAGCGTGAGCGTGACCCGGTGCGGGTCGCTGGTGTCGATGCCGGTCACCGCGGCGGCGGTGCTCTTGAGCTGGCTCGACCATTTCGGGTCGGCGTAGGTGCGCAGCGAGAACTCCACATCCTTGGAGGTGAAGGGCCGGCCGCTGTGGAATCTCACGTCGTCGCGCAGTTCCAGGGTGATGGACTTGCCGTCGGGCGCGACGGTCCAGCTCTTGGCCAGCAGCGGCTGCGGTTCGAGCTTGTCGTGCGGGTAGCGCACCAGGGACTCGAAGACCAGGCCGACCACGTAGGGCGTGGTGCCGGTGTTGGTGAGCAGGTTGGCGGGGACGAGGTCCACCAGCACGCCGTACTTCAGGGTCCCGCCGCGTACGGGTTGCGCGTTGTCGTCGCCGCCCTTCTGCTGGCTCACCGCCGAGGTGCAGGCGGCCAGCGCCCCGCCGCCGAAGATCGCCAGGGCGGCGACAGCGGAACCGCGCAGGAAGTGACGGCGATGGAGGGCGCCGGGGGACGAATTCATCTGGAAATCCTCGAGTGTGGACCGATCGCTGGATTGTGTGCGGCGACGCTATCCGCGAATACATGACGAATCACCGGTTGCGCGCAGCCAGAGTGAAACCCTGGCCGTCGCACCGGCGGACGGCCTTTGCTGGGGGCATGTCAGTCCCCGCCCATGCCCGTGGTTATGAGAATTTCTCCGGTGAGATCGGCCGCACCACCGCCGATTCCACACCGGAATGGCAGTATCCGCCGGTCGCGCCCGCCGGCGCGCCGAATGTCGTGGTGGTGCTGGTCGACGATATGGGGTTCAGCGATATCGGCCCGTTCGGTTCGGAGATCGACACCCCGGTTCTCGACCGGTTGGCCGCGAATGGATTGCGGCTCACCAACTTCCATACCACGCCGCTGTGCTCGCCGTCGCGGGCGGCGCTGCTGACCGGAATCAATTCCCACCGTGCCGGTTTCGGTTTCGTCGCCAATGCCGATCCCGGATATCCCGGGTTGCGGCTGGAACTGGCCGACGATGTGCTGACGCTGCCGGAAATCCTGCGCGCCAATGGATATGCGACCTACGCGGTCGGGAAATGGCATCTGGTGCGCGACGCCACGCTGCACCCGGCCGCGCAGCGCGATTCCTGGCCGACGCGACGCGGATTCGATCGGTATTACGGATCCTTGGAGGGGCTGAACTCCTTCTACTACCCGAATCAGCTGATCTCGGACAGCTCGCCGGTGAATATCGAGGAGTATCCCGAGGACTACTACCTCACCGACGACTACACCGATCGCGCGGTCGGCTACATCAAGGAACTGCGCGCGCACGACGCCGCCAAGCCATTCTTCCTGTACTTCGCGCACACCGCCATGCACGGCCCGCTGCAGGCCAAGCCCGCGGATCAGGCCAAATACCGCGGACGCTACCGCGAGGGCTGGGATCGCCTGCGGCAGAGCCGATTCGCCGCCCAGCTCGCGCAGGGCCTGTTCCCGCCCGGGACCGAACAGAAGCCGCGCAACACCGAGCCGGGTTACGAGGCCCAGGAGTGGGACGCGCTGACCGACGAGCAGCGGTCGCGGTTCGAGCGGTACATGGAGGTGTACGCGGGCATGGTCGACAGCATCGACCAGAGCCTGGGCCGGATCGTGGACACCCTCGAACAGCTCGGCGAGCTGGACAACACCATCATCGTGTTCACCTCCGACAACGGCGGCACCGCGGAGGGCGGGCCCGAGGGCACCCGCACCTATTTCGCGCAGTTCGCCCAGGTCGACGAACCGGAATGGGAACGCGACATCCCGCACGACGACGAGCTCATCGGCACCGCCAAACTCGGCGTGCACTATCCGCGCGGCTGGGGGCAGGCCTCGAACACGCCGTTCCGGTTCTACAAGGGGCAGACCTTCGCGGGCGGGGTCCGGGTGCCGTTCGTCCTGTCCTGGCCGCAGGGGTTGCCGCGCACGGAAGGCGACAGCGGAGTGCGCCAGGAGTACGTCTACATCACCGACCTCGCCCCGACACTGCTGGAATTGATCGGCCTGGATCGGCCGAGCGTTCGTAATGGGCTGCCCGCCAAGGACTTCGACGGTGTCTCCGCCGCGCGCGTGCTGCACGATCCGTCCGCCGTCTCCCAGCATGTCGAGCAGTACTCGGAGATGACCGGGCATCGCGGCTTCTACCGTGACGGCTGGAAACTCCTCGCCCTGCACGAGCCCGGCCGCGGCATCGACGACCCGCGCTGGCAGCTCTTCGACGTCCGGACCGACCCGACCGAGCTGCACGATCTGTCCGCGCAGCTGCCCGACAAGGTGGCCGAGCTGGCCGCCGCGTGGGACGAAGCCGCGTGGCACAACACGGTTTTCCCGCTGCTCACCCGCCAGGATCTGGCGCGGCGGCGGCCCGAGGAGGCGCGGCTCGGCGATCCGGTCCGGATCCTGCCGGGCACGCCCACGCTGGAGCGGTACCGCTCCCAGCGGCTCATCGCCTACCGCGACTTCACCATCACCGTCGAGCTGTCCGGTTATCGGGCCGGCGACGCGGGTGTTCTGGTCGCGCACGGTGACCCGCTCGGTGGGTACCTGCTCTACATCGAGGACGGTCGATTGATCTTCGGCTACAACGCGTACGGGCGGTACACCACGCTCGACGCGGGCGAAATCGCTGAAGGCAGTCGGCTTCTCACTCTCTCGGCGACTGTTCGGCCGCACCTTCGGTGGGATTTCACGCTGGGTATCGACGGGGTGCGCGCGGGTGAATTGCGTGACCAGGTGCAGCTTGTGGGGATGTCACCGTGGACCGGAATCTCGGTCGGGCTCGACGCGCGTGGGCCGGTGTCGTGGGAGGTTCGTGAGCGTCGGGGGGTGTTCCGCTACAGCGGGGAGCTTCGGGCTGTGACGTATCGGCCGGGGGCTGTGGGGGTTTCCGAAGAGACGCAGCAGGCTTTGGATAGTGAGGCGGAGTTGGTTGCGGAGTAGGGAGACACAGCTCAAGAGATAAAGAGATCAAAGATAAAAAGAGACCAAAAGATAAAAGACGCCTGGAGAAGAGAAGAAAAGACAAAAACGAAAAGCCGAAGAGCGCAAGACGCCGGAGCGGTTGGTCTCTGAAAGGTGATGCGTGCGGTCCGTGGGCTGGGATCGCAGGCTGACGGCTCCCAGCCCGGCGTCAGTCCAAGTCCGGCAGGGCAGGCGAGGCGACCACACTCCTCGTTGTTTTGCGCACGCCAGTGCGACACGAACAGCCGGGACTCACGCGGCCCGTGAGCGCCACCTTCGGCAACTGGAATCGATCACAGCCGCGATCGCCTGCCCCACATGATGACGATCATTCACGTGCGGGGTCCCGGTGGGATCAACACTCTTCGGCGCAATCCACCCCGTCCGGCCCGCATAGGGCGAATCTTGACCCATCACAACGGTTTTCCAGCCATCAGGGCCATCGTTGATCAACGCATGGCAGTGATCACACGCCAGAGTCAGGTTGTTGATGTCGGTGGGACCACCCTTGGCCCAATCATTGACGTGGTGCGCGGCGCACATATTCGCCGGTTGCTCACACCCCGGGCGGGTGCAGCCTTTGTCTCTGGCCAACAGGGCCAGGCGTTGGGCGCGGTTGGCGGTTCGGCGAGAACGCCGCAGGTACAGCGGCATTCCGTCGCCGTCGAGGACCGCGATGACCGGCTTGGTTCCTTCTGCCATCTTGAGGGCTTCGTTGATGGAGATCTGGGTGCCCGACGCGGTGGTGGCGACGCCGGTGCCGTTCTCCAGGTCGGTCAGGCTCATGGTGAGCACCACCTCGACCGGCAGTCCGCGGTGCATGCCCAGGGTCCGCATGTTCACACCCGGCTGTACCAACGCCAGCAGCGCATCGTGGGTGCGCTGCCCGGCATCACGACGGTCACGACGCGCGGCGGCATCAAGGATGCTGTCGGCGATGAACCCACCGGTGGCAGAGGGGCTTTCGGGGTCTTCGACGTTGCACATGCCGGGCCGTGCGAGCTTGGCGAACACAGCGTCCAGGCATGCCCGCAGCTCGGGGGTGATCCACCCTTCGATGCGGCTCATCCCGTCCACGCCCGGGCGGCACACCGTGATCCCGCGACGGCGACGACGATCGGCGTCGGAGACTACTTTCCCGTCGGGGTCGAGGCGGGCGAGGATGTCGCGCCCGATCTTCAACAGGTCATCGGGCCACCCGTTGCGCGAGTAGTCGACGAGGATCTGTTCCGCCTCGGCCCGCGCTTCGGCGGGCACATCGACGGGCAGATGGTTCATGACGTCCATGATGTGACGCACGTGATCGCGGGAAATGTCCCCAGCCGCAAACGCTTCGGCGGTCACCGGCAGCACCGGCGGGGCGACATGCCCGGTCTGTTGCACGAATTCGCCGCAGTGGTGGGTGATCTTCACCCGCACCGACGCGTCATACCGTGAGAGCCCGAGGGTGTGGCGCAGGAACGGCACCATCTTCCCGGCCCCACTGCGTGAATGCAGCGACCGTTCTCCGGCTTCGATGATCAAACGGGTATCCAGCGCGGCGAGTTGACGCTTGCAGGTCTCGAGCTGCCGCATCAACGACACAACATCCTCATCAGAGAACTCGGTCATCTTCCCACCCTGAATAGATTCTTTCAGGGTCGAGACCACGGCCGCCAGTTCAGCGATACCGCAGCCGTCGAGTGTCACCCCATTCGAATCCATGCCTCCATTTTACGCCCGCGTGATCACTCAAGGAACCCGAAATGTCCGTTCTCCCTTGATATTTGAGCCTTCTCACAATGCCGCGCCAGCCTATCGGTCATCCATTTCGGATATGGTTCCAAATAGGTCGCCGAATCAGTCGGTCCGCTCACGAATCCCTTTCTCCGCCCGCAATATCCGAAGCTCACTGTTACGGTTACCGCCGCGATAGTCCGAAGGATCGTTTTTGGACGCAGTACACACGGGGAGATGTCGGTGGATTTCAACAAGCATCAGGCGGGCGCGGGAGAGCCGGGTGCGATGCCGCAGCAAGCCCCCGCGGGCTGGGACCCCCAGGCACCGATGCCACCCATGCCGCCACCTCCGGAGGGACAGTTTCCGTACGGCACAGTTCCCCAGTACGGCACCGCGCCCCAGTACGGGTTCGCTCCGCACGGTCAGGTCCCAGGCCCGTATGGGTATGACCCGTACGGCCAGTTCCCCCAATTCCCGGCCACCATGCCGGGTTCGGTCCGTGCGGCACAGGTGATCTCGTTCATCTTCGGCGGTCTGGGATTGGCGTTGACCGTGCTGGCCGGTGTGATCGCCGGAGCAGGGGCCGCCGGCGCGATGTGTTTCGGTTACCTGTTCCCGATGATCCTGGCTCTGGTCGCCATCGGCTTCCGGAACGGGAGTGGCGGGACGCGAACCACCGCGCTCGTCCTGGCCTCCATCGAGATGGTCATCGGCTTGGGCGGTGTGGGCGCGAAGCAGCCTCCGGGCCTGCTCGGGCTGATCGCCAGCCTGGTGATCGTGATCCTGCTCGCCCAGTCCGGTTCCGCGGCCTGGTTCAAACGGCCCCGGTGAGCGATTCGACGATCTTTTCGATTCTGCGAGTGCGGGTTTCGGTCTTCTTCGCGCCGGTGACGGCGGTGACGTGTTCGCGGCGGCGGGTGTAGGACAGGGCGTCGAACGCCGCGCGCGCGTCCGCCGCGGTCAAGGCTGTCGCCAGATCCTCGGGCACGGTGATGGTCCGCTCGGCGCTGTCGCGCTCCACCGTCACCGCCACCCGATCGCCAGGCCCCTTGCCGAGTTCTTCCCGGATGGCCTTCAACAGACCGAGGCACGGCCCGGCTCCCATATTCGCGATGGATCCGCGGTATGGGATGCCGTCGAAGCTGGCCTGGACCGGGATGCGCCCGCCGCCGCCCAGCGCGACGATGATGTCCGCCGGGACGGGGATGTAGGCACCGCCGCCGGTGGCGGATTCGATGACGCTCTCGAATCGATGCATGGGTGCACGATATAGCGATCTCGCAGCTATTCGAAGGTGTGTTAACAAATATTAAGTAAGCGAGAACCAACCGTTTCGGAAGCTTCACCGCCACCGGTCCGAAACACCTTCGCGGGAACATGTTTCACCGACGGCGGAAGGGTTTTCCCAGGTCGTGACCGGAGAGTGTGACCTCGGCCGCTACCCCTCAGTGACCGGAACATTGCGGCGATCTCACAGCTCACACCGTGGGTTCGAGCATTGTGAGCAAACCGTTTTGATGCCTCCCTCGACGTCCCTACAGTCGAGCCAGCAGCCCGGTTTTCCAGCTCGAAGGGGGCGTCATGACCATCACGCAGAACGGACACTCGTCCGCCGATGCGCTGCTTCGACTGGGGAAGTACTTCAACCGCGGCGAGGTGTCCGGCGACTTTCGCACCCTGCACAAGACCGGTGGGCGCGAGGCCGACGAGTTCTACCGGGACCGCTGGTCGCACGACAAGGTGGTGCGGTCCACGCACGGCGTGAACTGCACCGGCTCCTGCTCGTGGAAGATCTACGTCAAGGACGGGGTCATCACCTGGGAGTCGCAGCAGACCGACTACCCGAGCGTGGGCGCGGACAAGCCGGAGTACGAACCGCGCGGCTGTCCGCGTGGCGCGTCGTTCTCCTGGTACACCTACTCCCCCGCGCGCGTCCGGTACCCGTACGTGCGCGGCGCACTGCTCGAGCTGTACCGGGCGGCCAAGGAGCGGTTGAAGGATCCGGTGCTGGCGTGGGAGTCCATCGTCGAGGACGCCGACCGGGCCAGGACCTACAAATCCGCGCGCGGCAAGGGCGGTTTCGTCCGCGCCGAGTGGTGGGAGGCCGCCGAGATCGCCGCGGCCGCGCACGTGCACACGATCAAGAAGTACGGCCCGGACCGGGTCGCGGGCTTCTCCCCCATTCCGGCCATGTCGATGGTGTCGCACGCCGTGGGCGCGCGGTTCATCTCGCTCATCGGCGGCTCCATGCTCTCGTTCTACGACTGGTACGCCGATCTGCCGGTCGCTTCCCCGCAGGTCTTCGGCGACCAGACCGACGTGCCGGAGTCCGCGGACTGGTTCGACGCCGGATACCTGATCATGTGGGGTTCCAACGTCCCGGTCACCCGGACCCCGGACGCCCACTACATGACCGAGGCCCGCTACCGCGGCCAGAAGGTCGTGGTGGTCTCCCCCGACTACGCCGACAACACCAAGTTCGCCGACGAGTGGGTGCCCGCCCGTCCCGGCACCGACGCCGCCCTGGCCATGGCCATGGGCCACGTGGTGCTGCGAGAGTTCTTCCTGGACAAGCAGACTCCCTACTTCGACGACTACGTCAAGCGCTTCACCGACCTGCCGTACCTGGTGGCGCTGGACGAGCACGACGGCGGCTGGGACACCGCCGGTGACTACAGCGGCCACACCTTCACCCCCGGCAAGTTCCTCACCGCCGCCGATCTCGGCCACACCGGTGAGGGCGTGGAGCACCAGACCGTCCTGCTGGACGCGGACGGCGCTCCCCGGGTGCCCAACGGTTCCCTCGGCCACCGCTTCAACGAAGCGGGCAAGGGCCGTTGGAATCTGGATCTGGGGGACATCGATCCCCTGCTGACCCTGTACGGCCGCACCGATGATGTTGCGGCCGTGCAGTTCCCCCGCTTCGACGGGCTCTCCGCGGGCAGCGATGCGGCTGTCCTCACCCGCGGCGTGCCGACCACCGTCATCGCGGGGCGACGGGTGACGACGGTGTTCGATCTCCTGCTGGCGCAGTACGGCGTCGGACGGTCCGGCCTGCCCGGCAATTGGCCGACCGGCTACGACGATGCGACTCAGCCCTACACTCCCGCCTGGCAGGAGTCGATCACCGGCGTCCCCGCCCAACAGGCCGAACGCCTCGGGCGCGAATTCGCCGACAATGCCGAGCGTTCCCGGGGCCGGTCCATGATCCTCATGGGCGCGGGCACCAACCACTGGTTCCACAGCGACCAGATCTACCGCTCCTTCTTCACCCTGACACTGCTCACCGGCTGCCAGGGCGTGAACGGCGGCGGCTGGGCGCATTACGTGGGTCAGGAGAAGTGCCGTCCAGTGACCGGCTGGGCCACACTGGCTTTCGCCTCCGACTGGCAGCGGCCGCCGCGTCAGATGCAGGGCACCGTCTTCTGGTACCTGGCCAACAACCAGTGGCGCTACGACCCGTTCACCAGCGAATCGTTCGCCTCGCCGCTGAGCAAGGGTGCGTTCGCCGGGCGGACCGCGGCCGACAATATCGCGCTCGCTTCGCGTTTGGGCTGGATGCCGTCCTACCCGACGCTGAACCGCAATCCGCTGGACCTGGTCGACGAGGCGGACGCGGCGGGCAAGACGCCCGCCGACTACGTGGTCGACGGGCTCGAGTCCGGCGATCTGCGCTTCGCGTGCGAGGATCCCGACGCGCCCGAGAACTTTCCGCGTGTCCTCACCGTGTGGCGCGCCAACCTGCTCGGCTCGTCCGGCAAAGGCAACGAGTACTTCCACAAGCATCTGCTCGGCGCGGATTCCAACCTGCAGACCACCGAGGCCACCGGCATTCGCCCGCAGGAACTGGAATGGCGCGACGAGGCCGCCACCGGGAAACTGGACCTGCTGATGTCGATGGACTTCCGCATGACGTCCACGACCCTGTTCTCCGACATCGTGTTCCCGGCCGCCACCTGGTACGAGAAGCACGACCTGTCCTCCACCGATATGCACCCGTTCGTGCACGCCTTCACCCCCGCCATCTCCCCGCCGTGGGAGGCCAAGACCGATTTCGAGGCCTTCCACCGCATCGCGCGCGGGTTCTCCTGGCTGGCCGAGAAGCATCTCGGAGTGCGCAAGGACCTGGTCGCGATGCCGTTGCAGCACGACACCGCGGACGCCATGGCGCAGGCCGGTGGCCGGGTACTGGACTGGAAATATGGTGAATGCGAACCCGTTCCGGGTGTCACCATGCCGAAACTCGTTGTCGTCGAACGCGACTACCCGAAGGTCGCGGAGAAGATGGCCGCGCTCGGACCGCTGGTGGAAACCCTGGGACTCACCACGAAGGGTGTCACCACAATTCCCGATGCCGAGGTAGATTACCTGCGCGGCGTGAACGGCACGGTGGTTTCCGGTGTCGCGCAGGGCCGTCCGTCTCTGGCCAAGGACACCCACGCGGCCGAGGCGATCCTGGCACTGTCCGGTACCACGAACGGCCGGCTCGCGGTGGAAGGGTTCCATGCGCTCGAAGAGCGCACCGGAACCGAGCTGGCCGATCTGGCTGCCGAGCACGAGGGTAAGCGAATCACCTTCGCCGACACGCAGGCCCGGCCCGTTCCGGTGATCACCTCACCGGAATGGTCCGGGAGCGAGACCGGCGGACGCCGCTACTCCCCCTTCACCATCAATGTCGAGCGGTCCAAGCCCTGGCACACCCTCACCGGCCGCCAGCACTTCTACCTCGACCACGACTGGATGATGGAGCTCGGCGAGCAGTTGCCGATCTACCGGCCGCCGCTGGACATGAGCGCGCTGTTTGCCGAACCCGGCATCGGCACCGTCGATGGCAACGGGGTGACCGTTCGGTATTTGACGCCGCACTCCAAGTGGTCCATCCACTCGGCGTATCAGGACAATCTGCACATGCTCACGCTTTCGCGTGGCGGGCAGGCGATCTGGATGTCGGATGTGGACGCCGCGAAGATCGGCGTCGCCGACAACGACTGGATCGAGGCGATCAACCGCAACGGCATCGTGGTGGCGCGCGCCATCGTCTCGCACCGCATGCCCGAGGGCACGGTGTTCATGTATCACGCCCAGGACCGCGCGGTGAACGTCCCCCGCATCGAAGGCGGCGCGAACACCAAGGTCGGCAAGGGCAAGCGCGGCGGCATCCACAACGCGCTGACCCGGATCATGATCAAGCCCTCGCACCTCATCGGCGGCTACGCGCAGCAGTCGTTCGCGCTGAACTACCACGGCCCCACCGGAAATCAGCGCGACGAGGTCACGACGATTCGTAAGCGCTCGCAGGAAGTGGAGTACTGATATGCGCGTCATGGCTCAGCTCGCCATGGTCATGAACCTGGACAAGTGCATCGGCTGCCACACCTGCTCGGTCACCTGCAAACAGGCCTGGACCAACCGCTCCGGCACCGAATACGTGTGGTTCAACAATGTGGAAACCCGTCCGGGACAGGGTTATCCGCGCCGCTACGAGGACCAGGAGAAGTGGAAGGGCGGGTGGACCCTCGACAAGAAGGGCCGCCTCACGCTCAAGTCCGGCTCCCGGATGAAGCGGCTGCTCAATATCTTCGCCAACCCGGACCTGCCCACCGTGTCGGACTACTACGACCCGTGGAGCTACGACTACGAGAACCTGCTGTCCGCCCCGCAGATGGACACTACCCCGGTGGCCAAGCCCAAGTCGCTGATCACCGGCGAGGACACCAAGGTCACCTGGGGCGCGAACTGGGACGACTCGCTGGGTTCGGGTCCCGAGCAGGTCGGCAAGGACCCGCTGCTGGCCAAGCTGTCCGAGCAGGTGAAACTGGAGTTCGAAGAGACCTTCATGTTCTACCTGCCGCGCATCTGCGAGCACTGCCTGAACCCGTCCTGCGCGGCGTCGTGCCCCTCCGGCGCGATCTACAAGCGCGCCGAGGACGGCATCGTGCTCGTCGACCAGGACAAATGCCGCGGCTGGCGGCAGTGTGTCACCGGCTGCCCGTACAAGAAGATCTACTTCAACCACAAGACGGGCAAAGCGGAGAAATGCACTTTCTGCTACCCGCGGGTGGAGGTCGGCATCCCGACGGTGTGCTCGGAAACCTGTGTCGGACGGCTGCGCTACATCGGCGTCATGCTCTACGACGCCGACAAGGTGCTCGAGGCCGCCTCGGTCGAGAACGACCAGGACCTGTACCCGTCGCAGCTGGGCGTGTTCCTCAACCCACACGACCCGCGCGTCATCGCCGAGGCCGAGCGGGCCGGGATCTCCCCGGAATGGATTGCCGCCGCGCAGGATTCGCCGGTCTACAAGCTGATCGTCGACTACCAGATCGCGCTGCCGCTGCATCCGGAATACCGCACCATGCCGATGGTCTGGTACGTGCCGCCGCTGTCGCCGGTGGTCGATACCCTCACCCGGACCGGGCACGACGGCGAGAACCACAACAACCTGTTCGGAGCGATCGACGCGCTGCGAATTCCGTTGGAGTACTTGGCCGAACTGTTCACCGCCGGTGAGATCGGCCCGGTGCGCGCCTCCCTGCAGCGGCTGGCGGGCATGCGGTCCTTCATGCGCTCGATCAACCTCGGCCAGGAACCCGACCTGTCCATCCCGGACGCGGTCGGCCTGGAGCCCGAGGAGATCGAGGCCATGTACCGGCTGCTCGCCATCGCCAAGTACGAGCACCGCTACGTGATCCCCTCCGGCGCGACATCCAAAGCGCACGAACTGGATTCGCTGGCCACCGGCTGCTCCCTGGACACCGACGGCGGGCCGGGCATGACGGCCTTCGACTACATGGCCGACAAATTCCACCTCACCGATACCAACGGTGCCGCCGCGCCCGAGCAGAAGTCCGATCGGATCAACCTGCTCAACTGGGACGGCAAGAGCACCAGCGGGCTGGTGCCCAAATCCGCCAACGGCAACGGCGCCGCTGGTAATGGCAACGGAGCCAAGGGAAATGGGCACCACTCCCCCGCCGCGGAGACAGCGGCGGTGGACACCGAATCGATCGAGCCCGAACCGACGGGAGCGGCGCGATGAAGCTGATCGGACTGCGGCGGCGCTCCGTGCCCGCCGTCACCGCGAGTGACAACGACCGGCGTGAGGTGTGGCGGCGGGACGCGCTGTCGCTGGACTACCCGCACCCGCGCACCCGCGCACTGATCGATGAGCTCGACGCCACCGCCGAAACCGGCGGCGCCGCACCGGAATCCACCGGGGCTGCGCGATGAGCCTGCTGAAACTGCGCCGCCGCCCCGAGCCCGCTGTCGCCATGAACGAGCGGGACCGGCGGCTGGTGTGGCGGCTGAGCGCGCTGCTGCTGGACTACCCGAACGCGCAGACCCTCTCGCTGCTCGACGAACTCGACGCCGCCACCGCGGAACTGCCGGACTCGGTGCGCTCGCCGCTGGCCGGGTTCCTCACCCATCTGCGCACCGGGGATCCGATCGCCCTGGCCCAGGAGTACGTCGAGACCTTCGACATGCGCCGCCGGGCCAGCCTGCACCTGACCTTCTACGCCTACGGGGACACCCGCAAACGCGGGATGGCGCTGCTGCGGTTCAAGCACGCCTACCGGCACGCCGGGGTCGAACTCGGCGACGAGGAACTGCCCGACCACCTGCCCGTGCTGCTCGAATTCGCCGCCACCGTCGACCCGATCGGCGGCGAACGGCTGCTGGGCGAACACGTCCCGGTCCTGGAACTGCTGCGGTTGTCGCTTTCCGACAGCGGATCTCCTTATGCCGGGGTGCTGGCGTCGGTGGTGGCGACCCTGCCACCGGTCACCACCGCCGACCGCCGGCGCATCGCCGAACTCGCCGCCCAGGGCCCGCCCGAGGAGGAGGTCGGCCTCGACCCCTTCGCCATGGACCCGCTCGCCTTCTCCGGAACGGAGGCCCGCCGATGAGCTCCGCGCTCTGGCTGATGCTCCCCTACATCGCGTTCACGTCATTCGTGCTCGGCCACCTGTATCGCTATCGCACCGACCAATTCGGCTGGACCACACGGTCTTCGCAGATCCACGAGTCGCGGCTGCTGAAGCTGGGCAGCCCGCTGTTCCACTTCGGCATGCTCGGGGTGATCGGCGGGCATGTGCTGGGCGTGCTCGTCCCGGAGTCGTGGACCGATGCCCTCGGCATCTCCGAGGCGGCGTACCACGTGGTCGCGGTCTCGGCGGGATCGGTCGCGGGACTGGCGGTCATCATCGGCGTCGCCATCCTGGCCTACCGCCGCCTGACGGTGTCCGCCGTCCGCCAGGCCACCACCGTCAACGACAAGGTCATGTATGTCCTGCTGACCGCCGCCCTGGTCACCGGCCTGCTCAATACCTGGGGCAGCAATCTGCTGTGGGGCACCTACAACTACCGCGAGACCGTGTCCCCGTGGTTTCGGAGCATCTTCACCGGGCACCCGCGACCGGAGCTCATGGTGGGCACGCCGTGGACGTTCCAACTGCACGGGCTGGTCGTGCTGGCGTTGATCGCCTTCTGGCCCTACACCCGTCTGGTGCACATGTTCTCCGCGCCGGTCGGCTACCTGGTGCGGCCGTATGTGGTCTACCGCAGCAAGCCGGACAAGTCCGCGGACAAGAAGCGCTATGCGAAAGCCTGGGAGACCCCCGCCATTCCCCGCCGCTGAGGCGGATTCCGTCGCGCAACCGGGCGTTCACCGATTAGTCGGTGGCGCCCGGTTTTTCGCGGTGTTAACGTTCGGCCCGGCCCAACCGGCTGGTCGGGCCCGAATTGTCTTCGGGGGAATCCATGTTCAATTGGTATGTCGGCCTGCTCGCGCTCAGCGGGGTGATCATGCTGGTGCTCGCCTCGGTCCGGGACGGGCAGAGCAGCACCACGCGCACCATCGACGCCATCTTCGGCGCGGTCTATCTCGGCTACGCCTTCTACCTCGCCTTCCTTTTCGACGGCGACTCCTACCTGATCTTCTTCCAGGCTTTCATCCTGCCGGTGGTGATGGTGGTGAATTTCTTCCGCAATCGCACGCCGAAGCCGAAACTGACCGACACGCAGAAGGCATGGCGCGAATATCAGAAGTCGGCCGGGCAACAATAGCCGGGTGCTCTCAAAAAAATCCGAGCCCGAGCGGGTCACGCCGCAGGAAACGCCCTGCCCCGACTGCGGTGCACGCCGGGTCCTGGTCGGCGGCAGCATGGATATGTATCTGGTCCGGCGCAATAGCGGACGGCCCCTGTCGGATCTGCTCGCCCTGCTCTGCCTCGGCTGCGGGCGGGTGTTCTTCTACGCCGACCGGCTCGACAGGGCGCGAGCGGCGATGAACTCCATGACATCCTGAGTGCCGGGCTGGTCCCGCAGCCGGTCCAGGGCCGCGTCCAGCCGTGGGTCCGGCCCGTGGTCGGCGAGCAGGACCACGATCGCCTCCCAGGTCTCGACACGCGGATCCGGCTGGGTCAGTAGCTCTTCCAGGTAACCGCCGGGTTCGAGCAGGCGCAGCGCCCGGCGGGCGTGGGCGTGCACCCGGCGCGGCAGTTCGGCACGAATCGCCTCGATGTCCTCGGGCTGGACGTGGCCCGGCTGGTAGCGATCCAGCCGCACCGACCATAGTTCGCCGGATTCATCGGGCAGGCCCTCTCCGGGGAGCAGGCCGGGACCGGTGGCCGCCTCGGGAGCGAGGGGCCGCAGCCCGTAGCGCTCGGTGCGCCACACGCGGAACTCCTGCCAGGCCGCCGGGGTGGCCCACGCGCCCAACCCGAATCGCAGCACCTGCTGCCCGCCGGTGAAGGTACGGAAGGTGCGGGTCCGGGCGATGGTGGCCACGCCCTCGGGCAGCACTCGTGTCCAGGTGGGCTCGGCCCCCTCGAAACCGTACGGCTGCAGCAACTTCCCCGTGTCGCGCATCAAGCGGCGCAGTGCCGATTCCGGTTTCACCATCCTGGCAGATTAGCGGTGGGAACCGACAGGATCCCGCACCCGCGCCATCCGCCCTGGACGCGGCGAGTCGTACCGGACACGCCGCGCCCGGGGCCAGATGTCAGTGGCCGGAATAGATGTCGTTCACCGTGGCCGCGTACCGGTCGTTATTGGTGAGCGGTGGCAGACCCAGCGCGGTGTCGATGGTGCGGAGCAGGCCGTACTGGTCGGTGCGCTGCGAGCTGTCGTAGCCCGCCTTCACCGAGTTCTGCGACCCGAGCACGATGGTCGGCACGCGGTTCGGGTACAGCGGGCCGAAGAGCTTGGCGAAGCCCTCGTCGAAGGTGACGATCAGCAGCGAGCGCTGCTGCTTCCAGGCCGGGGAGTTCAGGATCGCGGGCACGGTCGCGCCGAGCCAGCTGTCACCCGAGGCGACGCCGCAGCCCTCCATGTTGTGGCACTCGTTGGCCGCGAACCACACGAAATTCGGTGTGGTGGTGGCGGATTGCAGATCGGTCGTCATCTGGGTGAGCGGCTGTAGATGCGCGGCGCAGTAGCCCGGATCGGACTTCATGTTCTGGAAGTACAGGAACGGCAGATCGTCCTGGTAGTACTCGCCGTGCGCGGTCTGGTCGCAGTTGCCGTTGGCGTCCTCGGCGTACCCCTTCCACGTCTTGCCCGCCGCGTCCGCGCTGTTGCCGATGTGGCGGGCGTTCAAGGTCGTGGTGGTGACGCTGTTGTCGACCAGCCCGTACAGTCCGCCCGCCGCCAGGGCGACGTAGTTCGGATCGCTGGGGTGGGTGGTGGCGTAGGACTGGGTCAGCGTCGCGCCCTTCGAGCGCAGGCTGTTGATATAGGGGGCCGCGGAATTGCCGATGATGCCGGTGAGGCCGTCGTAGTCCTGGTTCTCCAGGTAGACCATGAAGACGTGGTCGTAGCCGGGCACCGTGCTGGCGGGGGCGGTCAGCGCCGGGGCGGGTAGTGACGCGCCGATGGTGAACGACAGGTTGTCGGCGTAGCCGTCGGTGGTGTCGCCGTCGGTCCAGGTGAAGTACACGTCGACGGTGACCGCGCGGGTGCCCTTGGGCAGGGTGCCCTTCGCATCACGTTGCAGCAGTTCGGTATTGAAGCCGCGGTCGATGCTGCTCACGCCGCCGGCGTCGGCCGACCCCAGCTTGCCCCCCGTCCCGTCGCGGAAGGTCGCGGTGAGACTCGCCTTGTCCAGCTGCGCGCCGTAGCCGCCCAGCCAGCCGTTCAGGTCGAAGCTCACCCCGCCCCCGTCGATGGCCGCGGCCGCGCCCGAGACGTCGATGGTCTGATTCATCTCGGAGTTGCCGGTGCCGCCGCCGGTGAAGAACTTCGTGCCTCGGTTCGAGGGGCCCGTGGAGGACGGGCCGGGCCAACCGGACTGCCCGTAGCACACCGCGTTCGGCTCGCCCTTGACGATGGTCCAGCCCGGCAGCGTCATGCCGTCGAGGCCCTTGGGCGAGCACTGCGCCACCGCCTCGGCATCGCCGTCCACGATCAGGTTCGGGCTGGTGACCGCGGCCCGCGCCACGGTGGGGGTGACGGCCGAGCCGCTCAGGACGGAGAGCACGGCCGCCGCCGAGAGGGCGAGGACCTTGCCGAGGTGTTGTCGAACGCCGTTGTGGCGCATAGCTGTTCCTTAGGGGTCGTTACAAATGCGACCCGAATGGAACACGTTTCAGATGTCGAGCCACCCGCCCCACAGTGGCCGGGTGATGAACGCGAACCGCCTATTGGTCATTCGACCAATAGGCGGAAGCGGTTGTGCGGCAAGTACCGCCCGATCAGGCGGCGACCTTCGCGGGTTTCTTCTTCTTGGAGCGGGCCCAGTTGTTCATGATCGGCAGGTCCACCCAGTGGTAGAGCGCCGCCGCGATCACCGTCGACACCACCAGGCTCAGCACCGCGAAGCCCGCCCAGCCGACGACGCCGAACTCCTTGCCGCCGATCAGGTATCGGGTGATCAGCACCATCACCGGGAACTGGATCAGGTAGAAGGCGAAGGAGACATTGCCCAGCCACACCATGCGCGGATGCGAGTTGACCTTGCCGATGCCGTGCAGGTCACGGTTCGCCATGGTGGCGACCACCGCGGTCATCGGGGCCAGCATCAGGACCGACATCTTGTAGTTCACCGGCACGACCCAGGTCAACGCGTACGAGATGGTCAGGGCGACCATCGGCCACAGCAGATTGGTGTTGCGCCACTTGCCTTCCAGCACCATCCGCGCGGCCAGCACGCCGAGGAAGAACTCCGGCAGGCGCGACAGCGGGAAGGTGTAGCTCAGCCAATACGACAGCGACACCGGGATGTTCGCCTGCTGGAACCACGCCGGGGAGGCGTGCAGCTCGTAGTACGGCGACGTGGTGCCCGGGACCAGCCGCGGCGCGAAGGCGTTCGCGATGCCCTTGGGGCCGTCGAAGAACAGGAAGTACGAGGTGTGCAGGGCGGCGATGCCCAGCAGCAGGACCGCCGCCGCCAGCACCAGCCGGCGCGTCGGGATCTTCATGATCAGCGGCAGCACCAGCGGGAAGCTCAGGTAGAACAGCATTTCCGCGGCCAGCGACCAGGACGGCACGTTCAGGCCGCCGACCGTGGTCCACTTCGGCACGTAGGTGTGCACCAGCAGCAGGTTCGGCACCCACACCACCGCGCGGTGCAGCGGCACACTCGCCACCACGATGAACGCCGCGGCCGCCAGCAGATGCGACGGGTAGATCTTCAGCACGCGCCGGCGATAGAATGCGCTCTTCGCCATGCCCGGCCGGAACGACCAGTAGATGATGAAGCCCGACAGCACGAAGAAGAACGTGACGCCGGCCGCGCCGAGCTGCATCGGAATCCACGCGTGGATGTTCCGGAACATCTCCGACTTCTGGAACGGGTACACCGGCAGGAACACCAGCGCGTGCAGCACGAACACCGCGAACGCCGCCCACCAGCGCGCGCCGGTCAGCGACGGCAGCGGGGGCCGGACCCGGTCGGCCTTCTCGATGACGGATTCGACCGGGGGCGCGGTGGTTTCGACGGCGCGGGCCGCGGGCGCCGGTTGGATCAGCTGGGTGGTGAAGGAATCCACCGCGAGCGCGGTGGATTCCTCCCGCGTGCCGGGCACGACTTCGGGTGGTCGGGTCATCGGGCGTACCTCTCCTGCAGGGCGTTGGCAATCACGGCGTCGCCCTGCGGAGCCGGATGGAACGGCAGACCGGCGACATTGACTTTCGGGTCGAACACGCCGTTGACCCACTGGTCGGGCGTGCACAGACCGTGCCCGCGGGTGAGCGCCCGGCTGTCGAGGTACTCGATCTTCAACAGGTCCGCGGCTTCCCGCTGCGCCTGATCGAATCGATCGAGATAGTCGACGACCGTGCGGCCCCTGGGCTGGCCGATCTCGAAACCGGCGATGTCGAAGCAGATCGCGTCCTGGCCGGGCGTGAACAACTCCGGATACCCCACGATCACGATGCGCGCGTTCGGGGCGTAATAACGGACGTAGGCGACGACCTTGCTGATCCGTGCGGCGTACTCGACGCCGGTCACGTTCTTCGGGTCGGCCATCCGGCCGTCGGCCACCGCGTCGGCCCCACAGCCGCCCGCGGGGTCGTAGAAGCAGGCCTGCATCGAATCCCACGGCGACTTCGTGGAGTCGCCCCACACATCGTTGAGACCGAACTGCAGGGTCACCAGCTTCGTCTTCGGACCGAACGCGCCCGCCTTGTCGGCATTGCTCGCCTGGACCTTCAGGATGTAGCCGTTCCCGGTGTCGATCGACGCGCCCGGGCAGGACTGGTTCCACACCTGTCCGTCGCCGTGCAGGCCCAAGCGGTCCCGCAGCTGCGCCGGCCAGGCGGTGGCGCCGTGCTGGCAGGACTTGTCCTGCCCCGACGGGTCCCACCCGTTCGCGGTGAACGAGTCACCGAGGATGACCAGTTCTTTGCCTTGCGGAGTCGAATCCGCCTGTGCCCCCGAAGTTCCCGCCATGGCCGCGGCGACTGCCATCACCGCGGCGCACAGCCACCGTCCGTTGTTTCCCGACACGTGCTCGTTCTCCGTTGTTCAGAACCTGCGCAGGCTCGTCAGTACCCTGCGCGAGGCTCGAAGCCGGGAGCGTCGAGGGTCGGCGGCGCCTGCTTGGCGGGCGCCTCGACCTGCGGGGCGGGCTTGGGCGCGACCGGCTGCGGCGCGGCCTGCTGCGGGGCGGGGGCCTCGACCTGCGGCGCGGGAGCGGGAGCCTCGGCCTTGGGGGCCTCGGTGGTGGCCGGCGGGGCGGCGGGCGCGGGGGCCGCGCTGCTCGCGGGAGCTGCCGAGCTGCTCGCCGGGGCGACCACGGAGGTGGTCGTGGTGGCGGGCGAGTCGGAGGCCTTGTCGCTGCCACACGCAGCGAGCCCACCGATGAGCAGGACGGAGCCGATGGCGGCCACGGTGGCGCGCGCGGTCGACTTGCCGGTGATGCGGATGTTCATGTTGGAACCCTCGTATCGCAAATTGAACTGCGGATTTTTCACTTTTGCGCGGAGTGTACAAGAGGCCGCGAAAGCTGCGACAGGAGTTCGGCAAACTGCAAAACCCCTGCGCAACCAGCAGACTCGACGAGTAGCTACCGACGGACAAACCGCCGGTAACCGGCTGTGCACACGGTCAGTGACCGTAGCGGTCGTAGATAGCGCGGGCGACGACGGTGTCACCCTGGGTGGACGGATGGAAGAACAGACCGTCGAGATCTGTCCGGGGGTCGAACACACCGTTCAGCCACGGCTGCGACGAGCAGAGCCCATGACCGGTGGTGAGCCCGCGGGCATCGAGGAACTCGATCCCGAGTAGTTGGGCGGCTTCCTTCTCCGCCTTGTCGATGCGGTCGAAGTACTCGACCACCGCGCGCCCGCGCGACTGGATGAACGGCGCGACGCCGGCGATGCTCAGGCAGACCGTGCTGGTGCCCGGCGTGAACAGCTCCGGATAGCCGACCAGGACGATCTTCGCGTTCGGCGCGTAGTACTTGATGTAGGTGACGACATTGCTCATGCGCTTGGCCATCAGCGCGCCGGAGACCCCGTTGTAGTCGGGGAACCGGTTCTCGTCGATGGCCTCGGGATCACAGCCCAGCGGAAGGTTGAACACGCATTTCTGCAGCGACCCCCACAGCGTCTGGTCGCTCTTGCCCCACTTGTCGTTGAGGCTGAACTGCAGCGTCACCAGCTTGGTCCGGGGACCGAACGCGCCTTCCTTGTCGGCTCGCTGCGCCTGCTGGGCCATGGTCCAGCCCGGCCCGCTGTCGATCGACGAACCCGGGCAGGACGGGTCCGACACCTGGTCGGTGCCGTGCACGCCCATCAGCTCGGCCAGCTGCACCGGCCACGCGGTCTTCCCGTGGCGCTGACAGGTGTTGTCACCGTCCATGAAGTCCCAGGCGTTCGCGGAGAACGAATCGCCCAGGGTCACAAGCTCTCTGCCCCCGGCGCCCGGATCGGCGCCGGCGGGGGTGGTACTCATCGCGGAGACCGAGGCGGCCACCGCGACGACGGCAGCACACAGCCACCGTCCATTCTTGCCCAGCAACTGACCTGTCCAGCTCTCTCAGTATCCGGCGCGGGGTTCGAAGCCCGGTGCGTCCAGGGTGGGCGGGGCGGGCTTCGCGGGCTGCTCGACCTGCGGAGCGGGCTTGGGCGCCACCGGCTGCGGGGCGACCTGCTGCGGCGCGGGAGCTTCCGGCGCGAC
>NZ_JBSGCY010000094.1:0-27073 GCF_053602115.1 Nocardia sp. NPDC004582
CGGGCATCGCCGCCCGCACCGTGCCCCACCTGCAGCGGGCCATCGCCGACGCCCCGGCCGGGGGCCGCGCGCTGTTCGCCGCCAACCGCGATCTGCCCACCCCCGGCGACACCGTGCACGCGCTCTGGCAGGCCGTCACCACGCTGCGCGAACACCGCGGCGACGGGCATGTGGCCTGCCTGCTCACCGAGGGCATCGACGGCTGCGAGGCGCACGTGCTGTTCTCCGCCGCCACCGGCGTCCCCGCCCAGATCTGGCGGGACAATCGCGGCTGGAGCGAGACCGATTGGCAGGCGGCGCGCGAGCGGCTCGCCGGGCGCGGCCTGCTCGATGCCCAAGGCCTCACCCCGGCGGGGCGCGCGCTGCGCGAGCACATCGAGACGCGCACCGACGCCCTGGCCATGACCGCCTACCGCGAGGTGCCGGGCATCGTCGAGACACTCGCGGTGCTGACGCCCGCGGCCCGCGCGGTGGCCCGCAGCGGCGAGATCCTCTACCCGAACCCGATGGGCGCCGACCCGGCCTGAGCCGGACTCACCGGGTGTCGCCGGCCGCGGCCAGGTCGCGGATCAGCAGCGCGGCGTGCAGGGAGGTCCGGGTCTCACCGTTGTCGAGATCGACGTCGAGGATGCGTTCGATTCGCGACAGCCGGTCATAGAGGGTGGGGCGGCTGATGTTGAGCCGCTTCGCGAGTTCGGTCTTATTGCCGGCCAGGTCCAGGAACTGGCGCAGGGTGCGGGTCAGGTCGGTGGCGTTGCGGATGTCGTGGCGCAGCAGGGCGCTCAGTTCGGTCTCGGCGAAACGCTGCACGCCGGGCTCGTCCCGGATGAGCGAGAGCAGGCCGCGCAGCCGGACGTCGCCGCTGCGATAGAACGGGCGCGGGGTCGAAGCGTCCAGGGAGAGCGCGACTTCGGCGACGTGCGCGGCCTGGGCCAGTTCGCGCGCGGTGTCGAGCAGCGAGTCCGATTCACCGCCGACGCCGATGACCGCGCGCACCACGCCGGGCACCCGGCGGACCTCGGCGAGCAGGGCCGCGCAGATCGCGGTGAGCGCGGCGTCGAGGTCGCCGCCGCGCGGCACGCCCAGCACGAAGGTGACCCGATTGCCGTGATCGGGCGCGGCCAGCGCGGTCGCCTTGGCCAACGCCACCCCGTGCAGCGCCGCGTCCAGCAGCGCGGCCGTACGCCGTTGCTGCGCAACCGGATCCGGTTCGGCGGCCGCGGCCACCTCCAGCGCCAGCGGCACGTAGCGGACCCGGCGGGCCAGGCCCAGCGCGGCGGCCAGCGCGACCGCGTCGCGCTCGTCGGTGAGGCGGCCGTTGACCATATCGTCGATGAGCCCGGTCTGCGCCTGCCGGTGCAGGCCGAACCGGTCGCGTTCGATCATGCGGTGCAGGGTGAGGGTCTGGGCGGCGCGCTCGAGCACCATCCGGGCGCGGGCGCTGGTCACCCGGTTCGAACGCAGGATGAGCCGGCCCCAGCGCTGGGTGTGCGGGCCGACCGGAACCACGTTCGGGTCGGTGTCCGACAGCAGCCGGGAGGTGGCCTCCCAGCGGTCGAGCAGCGCCGAGGTGCCGGTGTGGCGCGCGGTCAGCGCCAGCACCCGATGCGCCAGATCCTCGAGCACGACCGAGGCGTCCAACATTCCGGCGGCGGTCTTCACGATCTCGGCCAGCGACGCCCGCCGCACGCTGAGCGCGGTGAAGGTCTCGTGCACGGTGCGGGCGAACTCCAGCTCCTCGTACTGGTCGGCCACGATCACCCGGTGCACCGCCTCGGTGATCTCCACGAACCGCACCACCCGGTGCAGCGCCACCACCGGCAGGCCCAGCCGGTCCGCGGTCCGGGCGACCACGGGCGTGAACGCCCGGACCGAGGTGCCCAATTCGACCACCAACCCCGACACCCCCGCCGCGGCCAGGGATTCCAGATAGGCCACGGTCTCGGCGTCGCTACCGGTCAGCGCCTGCCCGGTGGTGAGAATGAGTTCGCGGCCGACCAGCAGCTTCGCGACATCGGCCAGTTCGCTGACATGCACCCACCGCACCGGCCGATCCAGCGGCCCGCCGCCCGCCACCTCCGGCAGCCCGGCGCGCACGACCGGCATGGCCAGCACGTCAGCAACGGAGAGAAGCACCGACGAATCGTAATACGAAGACGGAAAATAGATACACAATGTCGGGAATCAACCGGCCGGTCATGACGCAGAGTAGGGACGGACGAACCCCGGCCCGACCGGCGGAATCACGGAATCGAGGAGATATGCAGACCATCGCACACTGGCTCGACGGCAAGCCCTTCACCGGTTCCGCCGAGACGACCGCGCCCGTCACCAATCCCGCCACCGGCGCGGTGACCGCACAGGTCGCCCTGGCGTCCGCGGCCGACGTGCGCACGGTGATCGACGCCGCCGTCGCCGCCTTCCCCGCCTGGCGCGACGCCTCCCTGGCCAAGCGCACCCAGGTGCTGTTCCGGTTCCGCGAACTGCTCAACGAGCGCAAGCAGGAGCTCGCCGCGATCATCACCGCCGAACACGGCAAGGTGCTCGCCGACGCCCTCGGCGAGGTGGCGCGCGGTCTGGAGATCGTCGAATTCGCGTGCGGCATACCGCATCTGCTCAAGGGGGGTTACACCGAGAACGCCTCCACCAAGGTCGACATCTTCTCGGTACGCCAGCCGCTGGGCCCGGTCGCGATCATCTCGCCGTTCAATTTCCCGGCCATGGTGCCCATGTGGTTCTTCCCGGTCGCCATCGGGGCCGGGAACACCGTGGTGCTCAAGCCGAGCGAGAAGGATCCCTCGGCCGCGCTGTGGATGGCCGAGCTCTGGCAGGAGGCCGGACTGCCCGACGGGGTGTTCAACGTGGTCCAGGGCGACAAGGTCGCCGTCGACGAACTGCTGGCCAACCCCGCGATCAAGGCGGTGTCGTTCGTCGGCTCCACCCCCATCGCCCGCTACGTCTACGAGCACGGCACCGCCGCGGGCAAACGGGTGCAGGCGCTCGGCGGCGCCAAGAACCACATGGTGGTGCTGCCCGACGCCGACCTGGACCTGGCGGCCGACGCGGCGGTCAACGCGGGCTTCGGGTCGGCCGGCGAACGGTGCATGGCGATCAGCGCACTGGTCGCGGTGGGCGATGTCGCCGACGACCTGGTGGCCCGAATCACCAAACGCGCCAAGACCATTCGCACCGGCGACGGCACCCGCGGCACCGATATGGGTCCGCTGGTCAGCGCCGCGCACCGCGACAAGGTGGCCGCCTATGTCGCGGCGGGCGAATCCTCCGGCGCGACCGTGGTTCTCGACGGCCGCACGGTGTCCCCGGACGGCGGGGCCGGCGGATTCTGGCTGGGCCCCACCATTCTCGACCACGTCACCCCCGAGATGAGCGTATACACCGACGAGATCTTCGGACCAGTCCTGTCGGTGGTCCGGGTGGACAGCTACGACGAGGCGCTGGCCCTGATCAACGCCAACCCCTACGGCAACGGCACCGCCCTGTTCACCAATGACGGCGGCGCGGCGCGGCGGTTCCACAACGAGGTCGAGGTCGGCATGGTCGGCATCAATGTGCCCATCCCGGTCCCCATGGCCTACTACAGTTTCGGCGGCTGGAAGAACTCCCTGTTCGGCGACTCGCACGCGCACGGCGCCGACGGCGTCCACTTCTTCACCCGCACCAAGGCCGTCACCACCCGCTGGCTCGACCCCAGCCACGGCGGCCTGAATCTCGGCTTCCCCCAGAACCACTGACGGCTGACACGATCGAAGGACCTGCGATGACCCTGCCCCATGGCCTGACCCCCGAGGCGGCGCGCGAACGGGCCGCCCGCGCCTACGAACTGGATCGCAAGCACGTCTTCCACTCCTGGTCCGCGCAGAAGGCGCTGAACCCCATGGTGATCACCGCGGCCCAGGGCTGCTACGTGTGGGACGGCGACGGCACCCGGCTGCTCGACTTCTCCTCGCAGATGGTGAACACCAATATCGGCCACCAGCATCCGAAGGTGGTGGCCGCCATCCAGGAACAGGCGGCCACGCTGTGCACCGTCGGCCCGGCGTACGTGAACGACGCGCGCTCGGAGGCCGCGCGGCTGATCGCCGAGCGCACGCCCGGCGAACTGGACCGGATCTTCTTCACCAATGGCGGCGCGGACGCCGTCGAGCACGCCGTGCGGATGGCGCGGCTGCACACCGGGCGCTACAAGGTGCTCGCGCGCTACCGGTCCTATCACGGCGGCACCGAGACCGCGGTCAATCTGACCGGTGACCCGCGGCGCTGGCCCAACGACCACGGCAATGCCGGCGTCGTGCACTTCTTCGGGCCGTTCCTGTACCGCTCGCACTTCCACGCCGGCACCGAGGCCGAGGAGACCGAACGGGCGCTCGAGCACCTCGAGCAGACCATCGCGCTGGAGGGGCCGAGCACCATCGCGGCCGTCATCCTGGAATCGGTGCCGGGCACGGCCGGAATCATGGTGCCGCCGCCGGGCTACCTGGCCGGGGTCCGCGCGCTGTGCGACAAGTACGGGATCGTGTTCATCGCCGACGAGGTCATGTCGGGATTCGGGCGGACCGGAAAATGGTTCGCCATCGATCATTTCTCCGATGAGCACCGCGCCGTGGTGCCGGACCTACTGACCTTCGCCAAGGGCGTCAACTCCGGATACGTGCCGCTGGGCGGCGTCGCCATCGCACCGCACATCGCCGCCACCTTCGACGACCGCGCCTATCCGGGCGGGCTCACCTACTCCGGACACCCCCTGGCGACCGCGGCGGCGGTGGCGACCATCAACGCCATGACCGACGAACACATCGTCGAGAACGCCGCCGACATGGGCGAGCGGGTGATCGGGCCCGGCCTGCGCGAGCTGGCCGAGCGGCATCCGAGTGTCGGCGACGTGCGGGGCCTCGGGGTGTTCTGGGCGGTCGAGTTGGTCCGGGACCGGGCCACCCGGGAACCGCTGGCTCCCTACGGCGGCACCAGCCCGGCCATGATCGAGACCGTCGCCGCCGCCAAGGCCGCCGGGCTGCTGCTGTTCGTCAACTTCAATCGGCTGCACGTGGTCCCGCCCTGCACCATCGGCGAGGGCGAGTGCAAGGAGGGACTCGCGATTCTCGACCAAGCGCTGACCGTGGCCGACGGCCATACTGTGTGATCCGAGACCGCACTGTGTGATCCGAGACCGCGGATTCCGATCCGGATTCGACCCTTCAGGAGCGCTGTGACTCAGCAGGACCTGCAATTCATCGGCAGCGCACGGCGATCCGGATCGGGTGCCCCGCTGTCGATCATCGCCCCGGCCACCGGCGCCGAGATCGCCACCGGCGCGGGCGCGAACGCCGCCGATGTCGAGGCCGCGGTGGCCGCGGCCCGGGACGCCTTCCCGGGGTGGGCCGGACTCACCCCCGGCGCCCGATCGGACCTCATGCACGAGTGGGCGCGGGTGCTGCGCGCCCGCGCCGCGGAATTCGCCGCCGTCGAAAGCGTCAACGCGGGCAAGCCGATTCGCCTCGCGACCGGCTTCGACGTGCCCGGCACCATCGACAATGTGGCCTTCTTCGCCGGGGCCGCCCGGCACCTGGAAGGCAAGGCGGCCGCGGAATACTCCGCCGACCACACCTCCGCGATCCGCCGCGAACCGCTCGGCGTGATCGGGTCCATCGCGCCGTGGAACTATCCGATGCAGATGGCGGGCTGGAAGATCCTGCCCGCCATCGCGGCCGGAAACACGGTGGTGCTCAAGCCTTCCGAGCTGACACCGCTGTCCTCGCTGCTCTTCGCGGAGGCGGCCGCCGAGGCGGGGCTACCGCCGGGCGTGATCAATGTCCTCACCGGCACCGGGGCGGAGGCCGGGCAGCCGCTGGTGGCGCACCCCGCGGTGGCCATGGTGTCGTTCACCGGCTCCACCGCCGTCGGGCGGCAGGTGGCCGCGACCGCCGCCGGCGCGGTGAAGCGGGTCCACCTCGAGCTCGGCGGCAAGGCGCCGTTCGTGGTGTTCGACGACGCCGACCCGGAGGCCGCCGCACGCGGTGCGGTCGCGGGCGCGCTGATCAATGCCGGCCAGGACTGCACCGCCGCCACCCGCGCGTATGTGCAGCGGCCCCTGTTCGAGGAATTCGTCGGCCGGGTCGCCGATCTCATGGACCGGGTGACGCTCGGACCGGTGGAGGATCCGGAAACCGATATGGGGCCGCTGATTTCGCGCGCGCACCGCGACAAGGTCGGCGCCATGGTCGAGCAGGCCCGCGCCGCCGGGGCGAAAATCGTTCGCGGCGGCCGAATTCCGGATCACACCCCCGAGGCCGGCTGCTACTACGAGCCGACGCTCATCACCGGCGCCGCCCAGGATTCGGCGATCGTGCAGCGGGAGATCTTCGGCCCGGTGCTGGTGGCGCTGCCCTTCGACACCGACGACGAGGGCATCGCGCTGGCCAACGACACCGTCTACGGCCTGGCCGCCTCGGCCTGGTCACACAGTGTCTTCCGCACCCAGCGGGCCGCGCGCGAGATCCGGGCCGGGTGCGTGTGGATCAACGACCACATTCCGATCGTCAGCGAAATGCCGCACGGCGGATACCAGGCCTCCGGCTTCGGGAAAGACATGTCCGCCTACTCATTCGAGGAATACACGAATATCAAACACGTGATGTCCGATATCACCGCGGTGGCGCACAAGCCGTGGCACGACGTCGTCTTCCACGCCGAATAGGTTTTCTGGGCTATCCTCGAAGCATCAGGAGGAGGCGGAGAATGGACCGGCATCCGACGCAGGTGTTGCGGTCCACCGTGCGCATGCCCCGCCGCTCCGAGGATCGCGCCGCCACCAGCTGACTTTCCCGAAAGCCGCCGACTGGTCCCGTCCGGGACCGCGGCGGCTTTTCGCGTACCCGGAGCTCGGTGACCCGCGGAATCTCGCCATTTCCGGCACAAGGGAGAGGGAGTTGATCGGCCATGTCGGCCAAGGGAAGCAAACTGTGGGCGTCGGCCCTGCATGACGCAGCGCCGACGCCGTACTGGACCGACCGGCCCGAACGGCCGGCCCCCACCGACCCGCTCACCGCCGCCACCGAGGCCGACCTCGCCGTCATCGGCGGCGGGTACAGCGGACTGTGGACCGCGCTGCTGGCCAAGGAACGCGATCCGGGCACCGAGGTGGCGCTCGTGGAATCCGGCCTGTGCGGGCACGCGGCCTCGGGCCGCAACGGCGGCTTCTGCTCGGCCAGCCTCACCCACGGCCTGGCCAACGGGATCGAACGCTTCCCCGACGAGATCGGCCAGCTCGAACGCCTGGGCCGCGACAATCTGGACGACATCGAGAAGGCCGTCCTGCGCTACGGCATCGACTGCGACTTCCAGCGGACCGGCGATATGGAGGTCGCGACCGCGCCGCACGAGGTGGAATGGCTGCGCGAGAGCCACGAGGCCGCCGCCGCCCTCGGCTACCGCACCGAACTGCTGGACGCGGCCCAGGTCCGGAGCCTCGTGCACTCCCCCACCTATCTCGGCGGCTGGTGGGATCGCGACGGCGTCGCCATGCTGGACCCGGCCCGGCTGGCCTGGGGATTGCGGCGCGCCTGCCTGGATTCGGGGGTGCGCATCTTCGAAGGCACTCCCGTGCAACGCCTTTCGAAGTCACCCGGATCGACGCTGACCCTGCACACCCCGCACGGCGAGGTCCGCGCGCCCCGGGTCGCCCTGTGCACCAGCGCGTTCGCCGGACCACTGCCCAAGGTGTCCCGGCACGTGGTGCCGGTCTACGACTACGCGCTGATGACCGAGCCGCTCACCGCCGGGCAGCTCGACAGCATCGGCTGGGGCACCCGCATGGGACTGGGCGATGCCTCCTATCGCTTCCACTACTACCGGCTGACCAGCGACAATCGCATCCTGTTCGGCGGCTACGACGCCATCTACCACTACGGCAATCGGATCGCGCCCGCGCTGGAATACAACGAGGCCACCTTCGAGACTCTCGCCCGGCATTTCTTCCAGACCTTCCCGCAGCTCGACGGCCTGCGCTTCACCCATCGCTGGGGCGGGGTCATCGACACCTGCGGCCGGTTCTGCGCCTTCTTCGGCGCGGCCTACAAGGGCCGGTTGGTGTACGCGGCCGGATACACCGGGCTCGGGGTCGGCGCGACCCGCTTCGGCGCGGAGGTCATGCTCGATCAGCTGTGGGGCCTGGACACCGAACGCACCCGGCTGCGCATGGTGCGCTCGCGGCCACTA
The DNA here is from genome assembly GCF_053602115.1 of Nocardia sp. NPDC004582. Lineage (NCBI taxonomy): Bacteria > Bacillati > Actinomycetota > Actinomycetes > Mycobacteriales > Nocardiaceae > Nocardia > Nocardia sp. NPDC004582. The sequence continues at coordinate 8,233 of NZ_JBSGCY010000094.1, forward strand.
CCACTGCCGCCGGAACCGTTGCGCTCCGCGGGAATTCACCTCACCCGCTGGTCGCTGGCCCGGGCGGACGCGCGGCAGGGACGGCGCAATCTGTGGCTGAAGACCCTCGACTACACGGGGCTGGGGTTCGACAGCTAGTCGACGGCGGCGCGCGGACGGACGCCCAGGCGGTCCGACAGCAGTTCCAGGGCCGCGAGCACCTCGGCGAGGGCGGCGGGATCGGGATCGCCCAGGGCCGCGGCGACGGTGGCGTCGATGCCGGTGGCCCGGACCTGCGCTACCCGCTCGGACAATTCGCGGGCGGGTTCGAGCAGCGAGCGGCGGCGGTCGTGCGGATCGGTGTGCGCCACCAGCGAACCCGTCTCCCGCAGCCGGGCCACCGCACCGGAGACCGCGCTCTGCGGGAGCCCGGTGCGGGTGGTCACCTCGCTGATCGTGGTGCCCGGATGTTCGAGCACATCGCTGAGGACGACCAGGACCGCGCGGTTGCCGGTGCGTTCGCCCGCGCCGGGCAGGGCCCGCTCGCCCAGCTTCATGAGGGCGCGACCCAGCAGGAACAGCTCGACTCCGTTCATACCGCGACGATACATCAGTTCAGATACATCACTCTTGATGCATCAAAAATGATGGATTATGGTGATGCCATGACCACGATCGAGACCGCCACCCTCCCCGTCGACGGCGCCGAGCTGTACTACGAAATCCGCGGCACCGGACCGATACTGCTCATCTCCCAGAGCGGCGAAGGCGACGCGCGCCGCAGCGAGGGCCTGGTGCGGCACCTGGAGAACGAATTCACCGTCGTCACCTACGACCGGCGGGGGCTGTCGCGCAGCCGGATTCACCAGCCGAGCGCGCGGCCGAGCATCGCCGCCCACGCCGACGATGTGCACCGACTGCTGACCGCCATCACCGACCAGCCGGTTCTGATGCTCGGGTGCAGCATGGGGGCATCGCTCGGATTGCACCTGGCCGCAACGCATCCCGAGCAGGTGCACACCCTCATCGCCCACGAACCGGTCTCGCCGTGGCTGCTCGCGGCCACCCAGCGCGCGCATCACCAGCGCGAACTCGAGGAATGCCAGCGGGTATGCCGCGCCGAGGGGTGGCGGGCCGCACTCGGCCCGATGGCCCGCACACTCGGGATCAACCCCGCCGACCAGGAGACCGAGGAGGGCGTTCAGCTGCCGCCCATCACGCCCGAAAGAGCCGCGAACTTCACCTATTTCATCGAGCGGGACTTCACGGCCGTCCGGGAGGACTGGCTCGATGTCGCCGCGCTCGCCGAGACCAGCACCCGCGTCCTACCCGCCATCGGACGCCGCACCCCGGCACAGGTCTTCGACCGCCTGTGCGCGTTCGAACTGGCCGAGCTGATGGGCGTCGAGGCCACCGAGTTCCCCGGCGGCCACAACGGCAACCTGACCCACCCGGCCGCCTACGCCGAAACCATTCGGCGACTGGCGGATCGGTGACTCAGCGTGGAGCGCGCAGGATCAGCAGGGTGATCTCGCTCGGGGCGAACAGCCGCAGCTGCGGACCCCAGAAGCCGGTGCCGCGGCTGGTGTAGAGCTGGGTGCGCTCGCCGTGGCGGCTCAGGCCCGCCACCACCGGCTGCTCCAAGCGGACCAGGTAGTGGAACGGCCAGATCTGACCGCCGTGGGTGTGGCCCGAAATCTGCAGGGCCACATCCGAAGCCACCGCGTCGGCGACCTGGCGGGGCTGATGCGCCAGCAGGATCACCGGCAGGTTCGGGTCCGCGCCGGCGAGGGCCGCGGGCAGATCGGGGCCGTGGCCCGGCAGGCCCGTGCCGGTCGGATCGTCGATGCCCGCCAGCACCAGACTGTCGCCGTCGCGGGTGATGACCTCGTGCTCGTTGCGCATGGGCCGCCAGCCCAGGCCCGCCATGTGCTCGATCCAGCCGGGAGCGTCACCGAAGTACTCGTGATTGCCGGTGATGTAGAAGCGCCCGTACTCGGCCTCGACCTTGCCCAGCGGATCCACCTGCGCGCCACGCTTGACCACCGAACCGTCCGCGAGATCGCCCGCGTGGCAGGCGATATCGGGGCGCAGGGCGTTGACCTCGGCCACCACCTTCTCCGACCAGCGCAGCCGGTCCGTCGCGGCGAAATGGGTGTCGGTGACCACGGCCAGCCGGAAACCGTCCAATCCGGCTCCCAGGCGCGGAATCTCGACCTCGACGGTCCGCACCTTGGGCACCCTGCGGGCGCTGTAGATCGCGTACGCGGTCAGCACCACCGAGACGGCGAGCACGCCCGCGGCCACGATCCGGGAGCGGGCCGGATCGTCCACCCCGGCCACCGCCAGCGCGCCGCGCACCACCGCGCCGATCACCGACCAGCTGAACACCACCCACATCACACCCAGCAGGGTGTCGCCCACCAGGGCCGCCGCATCCGACTGCCGGGGACCATGCCCGAGCAGCATGCCCGCGGGCAGCGCCAGGTAGCCGAGCAGAAAGACCGCGGTGCCGAGCCAGAACGCCGCGCCGGAGAGGGTGGTGAAGACCAGCAGCCACCACGGGAGCAGGAACAACAGCGCGGGCACGGCGAGGAACAGAACCGCGCGGGGAACGTACTTCACGGGAGATCATCCTTGTCGGACCGAATGCCGCCGGAGAAGGCGTGCCCTCCAACGTACCGGGTTTCTCGGGAAGGATGATCACACGTGACCGACCAGACCTCCGGACGCGGCTCCCCACACCTCGACGACATCTCCAAGCACATCATCGCCGAACTACAGGAGGACGGGCGGCGGGCCTTCGCCACGGTCGGCAAGGTGGTCGGGCTGCCGGAGGCGGCGGTGCGGCAGCGGGTGACCGAACTCGCCGACGCCGGCGTCAGACAGATCGTGGCCGTCACCGACCCGCCGCAGGTCGGCCTGTTCCGGCAGGCCATGCTCGCCATCACCGTCGACGGCTCGGTGCAGCCGCAGTTATTCGCCTGTGAGCGCGGCCATTTCGGCGGCGAGGTTGGCACGCGCCGCCGCCTCGTAGCGCCGTAGGGCGGTCGGGGTTCGGAACAGGGCGGGGCCTTCCGCCAGGGCGGCGAGCACTGCGGCCCGGCCCTTCCGGAACAGGTCGTCGGGGACGTGGGCGTATTCGGCGCGGACCGCGGCGGTGTAGGCGGCGTACCCGGGCGGGTCGGCGGCGAGGATGGCCAGGTCGGCGTCGCAGAGGACGGCGCCGTTGCGGTCCGCGGGGTCGGGGTGGTGGCCGCCGGTGAGGCGGACCAGGCGGGCGACCTCGGCGACCCGGGCCGGGGCGACTCCCAGTGCGGGCAGCGCGGTTTCGGCCAGGCGGGCGCTGGCCTCCTCGTTGTCGGTGCCGTCCATGGCGTACACCGCGTCGTGGAAGAACGCGGCGTAGCGGACCGCGTCCAGGTCGTCGGCGTCCGCGGCCAGATCGTCGATGACCGCGAGCATCGCGGCCAGGTGTTCGACGGTGTGATAGCGGCGGTGCGGCTCACTGTAGCGGCGGATCAGGTCCTCCCCCACCGCCCGCGCGCGCGGCCCGGCCAACCTCGTCCAGCGGTCCAGCAGTTCCGCGTCCCGACTCATCCCCATCCGGGCAGTGTGCCGAATGTTCGGGCCGGAGAAAACCCCTCGAGTACAGTGGCTTTCGCCACGCCGCGGGTCAGGCCGGGGACAGGTAGCGCTGAATGGTGGGGCCGATCTCGGCGACGATCCGCTCCTGGGTGAGCGCCACCACCGGCGGCAGCCGCAGGATGTAGCGGCACAACGCGAGTCCCAGCATCTGCGCGGCGATCAGGCCCGCGCGGTGCGGCGCGTCGGCCGGGTCGCCGAAGCGCAGCACCGCGGGCATCAACTGCTGGGCGAAGATGCGCCGGGTGCGTTCGGCCACCGCCTCGTCGGTGAGCGCGGACCGCAGCAGGGTCAGCAGGATCTCGCTGGTCGGCGGCTGCTCCCACAGCTCCAGGAAGCGCGCCGCCAGCAGGCCGCCCACCGAATCCGGGTCGGCCGCACCGAGATCCGGCAGGGCCAGGTCGACATCGAGTGCGGCGTCGAACAATCCGTCCTTGTTGCCGTAGTACCGCATCACCATCGACGGATCGATGCCCGCGTCCGCGGCGATGGCCCGGATGGTCGCCTTGCGGAAACCGTCCTCGGCGAACCGTTTGCGCGCCGCCTCGAGAATCGCCGCGCGAGTGGCGTCCGAGCGCCGCGGACCCGTCTCCACAGTCATGCCCACAAGTGTAGGCCAACAGGTGTTGACACCCAAGCGAACCCGGGCGGGCGGCTCAGTTCTTCTGCGCCTCGTCCTGCGCGTGCTGCGCCTGCGCCAGCTGCGCGGGCGTGTAGCGCAGCGTCAACGCCAGCAGGCCCATGACCGCGGTACCGATGGCGCACACCAGCAGCACCAGGGTGTAGCCGCTGCCCAGCGCGTCGATCTGATGCTGGGTCATGGCGCTCACCTTGCCGGTCGCGCCCTTGTCCAGCGACAGCGTGCGCGACAGGGCGACCGGGCTCAGGATGCCGACCGCGAACGGCGTGCCCATGTTCATGAACATCTGCCCCACCGCCGACAGCGGGCCGATATGGGCCATGTCCACGCCGACCAGCACACACAGCGGCAGGATCACGATGCCGATGCCGATGCAGAAGCCGACGATCGACATCATGACCAGCAGCGTCGGGAAGTAGTCGGCGGAACTGTCCAGCGTGGAACCGAAGTACAGCGCACCCGACAGCACCACGGCCGCCGCCAGCAGCAGCCAGCGCGCCTTCACGTACATGCACGCCTTCGACGCCACCGCGGTGCCGACGCCCGCGCCCAGGGTGAACGGGATGCTGGCCAGACCCGCCTGCAACGGGCTGTAGCGCAGCACGTTCTGCAGGAACTGGGCCACGAAGAAGGTGGTCGCGCCGAGCACGCCGGAGGTCAGGAAGATGGCGATGAACGTGATCACGCGGTCGCGGCTGTCGAACAGCGACCACGGCAGCAGCGGGTTCTCGACATCGCGCTCGGCGAGGACGAACACCACCAGCAGCACCAGACCGCCGATCACCGAACCCAGGATCACCGGATTGGTCCAGCCCAGCTCGGGACCCTCGGTCGCGCCGAACACGATCGCCACACACGCCAGCGTGCCCAGCACCGCGCCACGCACATCCATGGACATGCGCTGGTGCACGGTGTCGCGCAGCTGGGTGACCGCGCCCCACACGATGAGCGCACCGATCGGCACATTGATCCAGAAGATCCAGCGCCAGTCCACCTGGGTCAGCGCGCCGCCGATCACCAGACCGCCGACCGAGCCGACACCGACCATGGAACCGAAGATGGCCACCGCCTGATTGCGGGCCGGGCCCGGCGCGTAGGTGCTCGCCACCAACGCGAACGCGGTCGGTGCGGCGATGGCCGCACCCGTGCCCTGCAGGGCGCGGGCCGCGATCAGCCACGCCTCGTTCTGGGCGGTACCGCACAGCGCCGAGGCCACGGTGAACAGGGTGACGCCCAGGATCAGCATGCGCTTGCGCCCGAACGAGTCACCCAGGCGCCCGCCCAGCAGCATGAGCCCGGCGAAGGGCAGACCGTACGCGGTCACCGTCCACGCGCTGCCCGCGTTGGACAGGCCGAGCTGCTCCTGTAGTCGGGGCAGCGCCAGAATCATGACCGTGCCGTCGAGCACGACCATCAGCTGCAGCCCGCTGAGGACGAGAATCGCGAGCCCGAACGCCCGCTTGGTCACCGGATACTGCATCGTCGCAGCGGGGTTATCGAGCACGGGCCCACTCTAGAGGATGCGGTGAGCGGGGCAACCGTCCTCATCGCGCTCGTCAGGAGTTGGCCAGGTCCGGGGCTCCGGCGGTGAAGCCCGCGGTGGGACCGATGACGATGATGGCGGGCGGGCGGATGCCCTCGGCGCGGACGCGTTCGGCCACCGTGGCCAGATCGGCGCGCAGGATGCGCTGAGTGCGCAGGCTGCCCTCCTGGATGACGGTGACCGGGGTGCCGGTCGCGCGGCCGCCGGCGATCAGGGCGTCGGCGAACTTCTCGATCCGCTCGACGGCCATCAGCAGCACGATGGTGCCGCGCAGGCGGGCCAGGGCGGGCCAGTCGACCAGGGAGTCCGGGTGGTCGGGGGCGACGTGGCCGCTGACCACCACGAACTCGTGGGTGACACCGCGGTGGGTGACCGGGATGCCGGCCAGCGCCGGGACCGAGATGGCGGAGGTGACGCCGGGAACCACGGTCACCGGGATGCCCGCGTCGACACAGGCCTCCAATTCCTCGTAGCCGCGGCCGAACACGTAGTTGTCGCCGCCCTTGAGCCGCACCACGAACTTGCCCGCCTTCGCGCCCTCGATGAGCGCGGCATTGATGTGCTCCTGCGCCATGGCCCGGCCGTAGGGGATCTTCGCGGCGTCGATGACCTCGACGTCGGGGCCCAGCTCGGCCAGCAGCTCCGGCGGCGCGAGGCGGTCGGCGACAACGAGATTCGCGCGGGCCAGCAGGCGGCGGCCGCGCACGGTGATCAGATCCGGGTCGCCGGGGCCGCCGCCGACCAGGGCCACGCCCGGGGTGACGGGGGCCGAATCATCGGTCACCACACCGGATTGCAGGGCCTCGAGCAGCGCGTTGCGGACCGCGGCGGAACGGCGGTGCTGCCCGCCGGCCAGCACGCCCAGGGTCATGCCGTCGTAGCGGGCGGTGGCCGGGGTGACCGCGGTGCCCAGCCGCGCGGTGTCGGCGCGCACGCAGAAGATGCGGCGGCGGGTGGCCTCCGCGACGACGGCGGCGTTGGTGTCCGGTTCGTCGGTGCAGGCCATCGCGTACCAGGCGCCGTCGAGGTCGCCGTCGGCGTACGCGCGCAGTTCGATGGTCAGCTGCCCCATGGTGCCCATGCCCTCGACGGCCGGGGTGACCTCGCGGCTGATCACGTGCACGTCCGCACCGGAGGCGATGAGCAGTCCGAGCCGCCGCTGCGCGACCGTGCCACCGCCGACCACGACCACGCGGCGACCGTTCAGATCGAGGCCGACCAGGTAGTTCGGGTCACCGGTCTCGGCCCGGGAGGCGGGAACCGGCTGGTCATCGGGGGTGGCTACGGGGTTCTGCACAAGGATTCAGGGTACGGCGTGCGAGGACGGCCACGACAATCGCCCGGCGTCCGTGCGGCAATCGATAGGAAGTTCACGATCCACGCCGACGGCACGCGGCGGTCCGCGTAACTTGCGACGGAACCAGCCCTCCGGTTCTTATGCTGGATAGCTATGACACGCAGGGTCATCGGGTTGGTTCGCAGTCTCCTGCTCGCCGCGATGCTGGCGCTGGGCCTCGCCTCGGGCACCGGCCACGCGGATCCGCCTGTGGAGAGCGCCTATTCGCGACCGGGTCCCTGGCAGGTGACCGAACAATCGGCCTTCACCTGCTGCGATTCCACCGGGGCGGCCTACGACATCTGGTACCCGACCGACCTGGGGGCCAAGGGATTCCGCCATCCCATCATCACCTGGGGCGACGGCACCAACGCGCACCCGGGCCAATACGCCTACCTGCTGCGGCATTTCGCCTCGTGGGGGTTCGTGGTCATCGCCACCGAGAACGCCGCCACCGGCTCCGGCGTGGACATCGCGGGCGCGGTGGACAAGCTGCTGAGCCTGGCCGCCGACCCCGGCAGCGTGTTCCACGGCAAACTCGACCCGGATGCGGTGGGGGCCGTGGGACATTCGCAGGGCGCGACCGGAGTCCTCAACGCCATGGCGCATTCCGGGGGCCGGATCACCACGGCGGTGCCGATCGAACTGCCGATCCAACTGCTGTGCGTCTTCGGCGTGTCGTGCCCCGATACCGGTGCGCTGACGGCGGGCTCGGTGTTCTTCGTCAACGGCGCGGCCGACACCATCATCTCGCCGTCGGATCAGATGCTGCCGCCGCAGGCCATCGGGCTGGAGTCCATGCGCGCCTACTACGACGCGGTGCCCGCCGGCATCCCGAAGGCGTGGGGCACCCTGGTCACCCCCGATCACAATGACGTCCAGGGCCAACCGGACTGCTCCGGAGCGGCCTGGCCGTGCGCGAGCGGGGTGTACGGCTACCTCGGGTATCCGACGGCCTGGCTGGCCGCCCGCCTGCTGGGCCGGGCCGACGCCCAGCAGGCCTTCGTGCGGGGCAGCGGCGAGTTCCTCGCGCCGAATCCGCTGTGGGACAACCAGTGCAGCACCGTCGGCGTCAAGTGAACCGGGGCATGTCCTGGATCAGGTGAATTCCGCCCTGCCGCAATCGGATACCGCTCTCGTCGACTCGCTGCAGGGCGAGGGCCACCGGATGCCCGGACAGTTCACCGGTGAGCGCCAGGCGGTCGGAGCCGGGGCGGTCGTAGGTGAAGGTGGCCAGCGGTCGCGGACCGTCCTCGCCGCCGGGCGCGAGCAGCGCCAGCGTGTGCGCGGACGCGTCGATCTTCACACCGACGGTGGTCAGCGTGTCGTCCATCGACTGGTAGGAGGCGGCCTCGGGGTTGTCGAACACCAGTCGCCGCCACCGGGTTTCGTCGGTGGTCAGCGGCGGCACCGGCCGGCCGTCGCGGGTGAACTCGGTGACCGTCCAGATGCCGTACAGCTCCGATTGCGGCCGTCCCGGACCCCATTCGTCGTAGGCCCGCACACTCTGCACCACCTGCGCGATCAGGAACCAGACGAGCAGCGCCACCTGTCCGATCGCGAGGATCCGCCGTCCCCGGGCGCTCGAGACCGGCTCCGGGGTGTCCGCGGGTCCCGCCGCCCGGCCGGTCAGCACCGCGGTCAGCCGCCGCGCCTCCGGGACCAGCAGCACCAGGCACAACAGCATCAGATGGAACGACAGCAGCTTGACCGGGATGTCGAAGGTCATATTCAGCACCCACACCTGCGCCATGCTCACCAGGCTCAGCAGTACGCCCGCCAGCGTGGTGCGCGGCAGCAGCAACAGGATGCCGCCCAGCACCTCGGCGCCGCCCAGCAGCATTTCGTAGACCGGCGACGTGCCGACCTGCAGCCACAGCATGGACGAATGGGTGAAGTTGCCCAGCGGTTGGACCAGCGCGTCCAGCGGCGGCACCGGCATCTGCGTCGGAACCAGTTTGGCGAAGCCGTAACCCAGCATCTGCCCGGCCAGACACAGCCGGAGGAACAGCAGGAACCAGCCCGCGAGACGGCGGTATTCGGTGCGGCGGCGGTCCAGCACACTCCAGACCAGCGTGCCCGCGACGGCGACCATCAGCACGCAGAAGACCAGCACCCACAAATACGCCTGATCGCCGCTGCCCGATCGCGGATTCAAGGCGACCTCGGCCCCGAAAACGGTCCGCCCGACCCATTCGATCGGCGCGTGATACCAGTTCACGATCGTGATCTGGGTATTGTCCGGCAGCCATTCCTGGATGACGCCGAGAAAAGCGAAAATCGGCTGCGGATAGAACACGCAGAACAGTCCGAAATAGAGAAAGCCGAATCGGAAGAGAATCCGGGTGGCCGGTTTCCAGCCGGTGCGCTCCTCCGGCGGCCGCGCCGCCAGATCGGTTCCGTCCTCGGCTGTCAGCAGGCTCATCCCACATCCCCTCGTCGTCGATCCGGACCTTCGACGCTAGGCGGCCGCCCCCGCGCGGCGCCTCCGTGAAGACCCTGAGCCGACCCGGAATATGCCTAATCGGAAGTCCTCCCAAGGGATTACGGGACAGCACGAGTGCACACCCCCGACCAGCGGTCATCCCGGTCAGCGGTACTGCTTACACCAATCGCCGAGAGCGCTTCCCACCCCCCACTAGAACCGGTTACATTTTGGGCACGTGTTACTCAGACCACATGGCTGACGCCGATGCTGGTGCGCTAGAAGGGACGGCAATGTCCGCCGACGACCTGAACGAGAAATGGGAATTGACGGTCTCCGACCGCGATGACGACGAGCTCGCGACGAGATTGACCCAATGGCTGTCCACCAAGGTCGAATCGGACACCCCGCCGCGGGTCACCTCGCTGACCCACCCGCAGGCCGGCGGCATGTCCAGCGCCACACTGCTGTTCGACGCCGAATGGACCGAGAACGGCCAGGCCGCGGGCGGCTCGTTCGTGGCCCGCCTCGCCCCCGAGGCCGACTCCTTCCCCGTGTTCGAGAAATACGATCTCGGCGGCCAGTTCGCCACCATGGCGGCCGTCACCGAGGCCACCGACCTGCCGATCCCGCCGCTGTGCTGGTACGAGGCCGACGACAGCATCCTCGGCTCGCCGTTCCTGGTGATGCGCCGCGTCGGCGGCCAGGCGCCGTCGGACAACCCGCCGTACGTGTTCACCGGCTGGCTGTTCGACGCCACCCCCGAACAGCGGATGGAGATCACCCGCAACACCGTGGACGTGATCGCGCGGATCCACGCCATCGACAAGCCCGCCGAACGGTTCCCGCACCTCGACGGCGAGGGCCCCGCGCTGCGCCGTCACCTCGACGCCCAGAAGCGTTGGTACGCCTGGGCTCTCACCGACGACGGCTACAACATCCCGATCCTGGACCGCGCCTTCCAGTGGCTCGAGGACAACTTCCCGGAGAACCCGAGCGCCGACGTGCTCAGCTGGGGCGACGCCCGGCCCGGCAACATCATGTTCGAGGGCCTCACCCCCAACGCCGTCCTCGACTGGGAGATGGCCGCCATCGGCCCGCGCGAACTCGACGTCGCCTGGACCCTGCTCATCCACCGCTTCTTCCAGGACATGGCCACCAAGTACGGCCAGCCCGGCGTGCCCGACTACATGCGGCGCTCCGACGTCGAGAAGCTCTACACCGAGGCCACCGGCCACACCCTGCGAGACCTGGACTGGTACCTCACCTACGCCGCGCTGCGCCACGGCGTCGTGATGGCCCGCATCTGGCGGCGCATGATCCACTTCGGCGAGACCACCGAACCCGAGAACCGCGACGAGTTCGTCATGCACGCGGATCTGATCGAAGCACTGCTCGACGGCACGTACAACTGGGATTGAGAGACGACGACATGATCGGTCCGCTGGACGAATACCCCATTCACCAGACCCCGCTGCCGATGGCGCGGGTGGCGAGCAGCGATCGGAACTTCTACGACCGCAGCTACTACAACGCCATCCAGACCGGCGGGGACACCATGCTCATCACCGGGTTCGGCGTGTACCCGAACCTGGGCGTGACCGACGCCTTCGCCACCGTGCGCCGCGGCGACACCCAGCGCGCGGTCCGCTTCTCCGACGCCCTCGAACAGCGCGGCCTGGACCTCGCGGTCGGCGGCTACCGCATCGAGGTGATCGAGCCGCTGCAGAAGCTGCGCGTGGTCTGCGAGCACGACGACCTGTCGTTCGACCTCACCTGGGAAGGCGCCCATCCCGCGGTCGCCGAGCAGCCGCACACCATCATCACCAAGCTGCACCGGCCCATCATCGACGCGCAGCGCTTCGCCCAGGTCGGAACCTGGTCGGGCACACTGAATGTCGACGGCGACGACTTCGCCATCGATCCCGCCGTGTGGTGCGGCACCCGCGACCGCTCCTGGGGCATCCGGCCCGTCGGCGACGCCGATCCGGCCGGGCGGGTCGCCGACGAACCGTCCGAGGGCTTCTGGTGGCTGTACGTGCCGCTGAAATTCGACGACTACTCGATCATCGTCATCGTGCAGGAGGAGCCCAACGGCTTCCGCACCCTCAACGACGCCACCCGCGTGTGGCACGACGGGCGCGTCGAGCAGTTGGGCTGGCCGCGCGTGCATCTCACCTACAAGTCCGGCACCCGCATCCCGACCGCGCTGCGCCTGGAACTCGCCACGCCCGACGGCAAGCCGCTGGAAGTCGAGGTCGAGGCCGGAACCTTCATCGCGCTCAACGCGGGCTGCGGCTACGGCGGCGACCCCGACTGGCTGCACGGGCAGTGGAAGGGGCGCGGCTGGTCCGAGAGCAAGCTCTACGACCTGACCGATCCCGCTGTGGCCGGCCGCATTCCGTTCGGTGTCATCGACCACGTCGGCAAAGCGCGCTGCGGCGACGACGAAGGGTGGGGCTTGTTCGAACACGGCACCATGGGTCGGCACGACCCGACCGGGTTCGCCGATTGGGGGTCTGTCGCGCCCTGATCGTGTGAAGTCGCAGCCCTCGCCGGTACCCAACCAGTCGGCGGGGGCTGCGGTGTGTCAGCCGTTCGGCCACCAGTAGTGGTAGACGATGTAGAGGCTCAGGAGTAGGCCTGGGAAGAAGATCAGTGCGCCGATCGGGATGCCCACGGACGGGCGCCAGCCTCTCCTGCGGGCCATTCGTCCGATCTGCCAGGTGGCTGCTCCTCCTGCCGCCCATACGTATAGCGGGAACGCGCCGATGGTCAGGGTGATCCATGGTGGGCAGGGGTGGCGCCAGCCGCAGTAGGCGGGGACGCCGTCCAGATCGCTGATGATCAGGAAGGTCAGGAAGGCCGAGCCGCAGAAACCCAGGAGTCCCCAGAAGCGCCACCAGGTGAGGAAGGTGCGCCAGCGGTCCGGGGTGAGGGTGGGGGTGGGGTCGGCCACATGGCACAAGATAGATCGGGAAAGGCCGGAGGCCAAAGACCAAAGCGAACAAAGATGAAAGACGCCTGGAGGAGGGCGGTGGCCGCTCTTGCGAAGACCCCTCACCTACCAGCCTCCGCCGGTGGGGCAGGAAAAGGAAGAGAGTTGGCCAGGTTCAGGAGGCCGCCTCACCTACCAGCCTCCGCCGGTGGGGACAGGAAAAGGAAGAGAGGGTGGCCGGGTTCAGGAGGCCGCCTCACCTACCAGCCACCACCAGTGGGGACAGGAAAAGGAAGAGAGGGTGGCCGGGTTCAGGAGGCCGCCTCACCTACCAGCCACCACCGGTGAAGACAGGAAAAGGAAGACAAGGTGGCCGAGTCTGTTGGGCCGCCTCACCTTCCAGCCCCCTCGAGGTTCGGCCGTGCATCGTCCCGGTGTAGGGGAAAGGCAGCGGGTGGGCTTGGTTTCGAAGAGTTCGAAATGGTTGATGTCTCGAGGTCTTTGGGTTCTTGTTCTTGTCTCGAGTTGGTGATGCGTGCGGTCTGTGTGCTGGGATCGCAGGCTGACGGATCCCGGCCCGGCGTCAGCCCCAGTCCGGCAGGGCAGGCGAGGCGACCACACTTCCCGTTGTTTTGCGCACGCCAGTGCGACACGAGCAGCCGGGATTCACGCGGCCCGTGAGCGCCACGTTCGGCAACTGGAATCGATCGCAGCAGCGATCGCCTGCCCCACATGATGACGATCATTCACGTGCGGGGTACCAGTGGGATCAACACTCTTCGGCGCAATCCACCCCGTCCGGCCCGCATAGGGCGAGTCTTTACCCATCACAACGGTTTTCCAGCCGTCGGGGCCATCGTTGATCAACGCATGGCAGTGATCGCACGCGAGTGTGAGGTTGTTGATGTCGGTGGGACCACCCTTGGCCCAATCGGTGACGTGGTGCGCGGCGCACATGTTCGCGGGTTGTTCACACCCCGGGCGGGTGCACCCTTTGTCTCTGGCCAACAGGGCCAGGCGTTGGGCGCGGTTGGCGGTGCGGCGGGAACGCCGCAGGTACAGCGGCATTCCGTCGCCGTCGAGGACCGCGATGACCGGCTTGGTGCCTTCGGCCATCTTCAACGCTTCGTTGATGGAGATCTGGGTGCCCGAGCCGGTGGTGGCGACGCCGGTGCCGTTCTCGAGGTCGGTCAGGCTCATGGTGAGCACGACCTCGACGGGCAGGCCGCGGTGCATGCCGAGGGTCCGCATGTTCACACCCGGCTGTACCAGTGCGAGCAGCGCGTCGTGGGTGCGCTGACCCGCGTCACGACGGTCACGACGCGCAGCGGCGTCGAGAATGCTGTCGGCAATGAACCCACCCGTGGCAGAGGGGCTTTCGGGGTCCTCGACGTTGCACATGCCCGGCCGAGCCAGCTTGGCGAACACAGCGTCCAGACATGCCCGCAGCTCGGGGGTGATCCACCCTTCGATGCGCGACATGCCGTCCACACCGGGGCGGCACACCGTGATCCCGCGACGGCGACGACGGTCGGCGTCGGAGACGACCTTCCCGTCCGGATCCAGGCGCGCGAGGATGTCGCGCCCGATCTTCAACAGGTCATCGGGCCACCCGTTGCGCGAGTAGTCGACCAGGATCTGCTCGGCTTCCGCGCGAGCCTCGGTAGGCACGTCCACGGGCAGGTGGTTCATCACGTCCATGATGTGGCGCACGTGATCGCGGGAGATCTCGCCGGTAGCAAACGCTTCCGCGGTCACCGGCAATACCGGCGGGGCGACATGTCCGGTCTGTTGGACGAATTCGCCGCAGTGGTGGGTGATCTTCACCCGCACCGACGCGTCGTACCGCGACAGGCCGAGGGTGTGCCGAAGAAACGGCACCATCTTCCCGGCCCCACTACGTGAATGCAGGGACCTTTCCCCGGCTTCGATGATCAGGCGAGTATCCAATGCAGCCAATTGACGCTTGCACGTTTCCAGCTGCTGCATCAACGACACGACATCCTCGTCGGAGAAGTCGGTCATCTTCCCGCCCTGGATGGATTCGGTCAGGGTCGAGATCGTGGCCGCCAGTTCAGCGATACCGCAGTCCTCGAGTGTCACCCCATTCGAATCCATGCCTCTATTCTACCGTGATAAAAACGGCGTTCATAGCCGAATAACATTATGATGCAAGGCTTTTCAGTTCTCGACGGTTTCCTCGCCAACATACCGGCGATGACGCCCCGAGGCGTGCCAGTAGGCCCGCCCCGGGTTCATGTCACATCGAGCAGCAGCGCGTCATCATCGAGGTGGAGTCGGCGCTCACCGGCACGACCGCGTTCGTGGTGGCGGCCATATCGGGTGCGGCCATCACCATGGGCATCGCCGAACCGATCGCGCAGTGCCCGTTCTGGATCGCCATGATCGCGAGCAGCGCAGCCAGCACCACGACGAGCCGGGCGATACCGGCTCGGCGGACAGCGGGCGGGGCAGCGATCACACCGAAATACTCCAGGGTGTCGTAATTCAGGCTCTGTCGAACTCCACTGCGGCGATGACGATGCCGGACACCACGGTCTTGGCGAGCGTCAGATTCCCGCCTCCGCCGGCCAGTACGGCCGCGGCTTCCGCGACGCTCGCGGCGCCGACGGCTTCCGAAACCCGGCCCGACGGGTGGGGAACGGGCACGGCCGCCAATTCCGGAGCGGAGAACGCCATGGCCTCCGCGTTCAGCCGCGACGCCGCCTCGAGGAATCCTGGCTCACCGGCCCGCCGATCGATCGTGGCCAATCGGCTGATCGGCCTGTCCCCCAATACTTCCCGCACCGCCGCGACGAGAGAGTCGGCGGTCGTTCCGGGACGCAACCCGACTCCGACCGCCAGGTCAGACGGTGACATCGGTCCGGGCGAAATCGGCGGCCGCGGCGACGAACCGTCCGACGGCCGCCGGGTTCCCGGCCGGGTGGGTGTGCAGGTAGGAGGCGTGCACGCGGTGGAGGACCGCGCCTTCGCGAACCGTCTCACCGGCGGGTGAGCGCCAGGCCCAGGCGGATTCCGCCGAACCGGCGCCGGTGAGCCGGGTGCGGTGGAATTCGTGGCCGCGGACCCGCTCGCCCGCGCTCCAGAGCGGAGAGTCGGTGAGCGCCACCGCGTCTCGGTAGCCGAGGGTGAGACGCGGGCCGAATTCGGCGTCGACGTCGAGGACACCGGCCATGCGGTGACCGTCCAGGGTGCGGGTCAAGTAGAGGAGACCGGCGCATTCGGCGTGGATCGGGAGACCACGGCGGGCCTGGTCGGCGATGGCCGCCAGCAGCCCGGTATTGGCGGCGAGGTCGGCGGCGTGTTCCTCGGGGAAGCCGCCGGGGATGACCAATCCGGCTGTGCCGATAGGCAGTTCGTCACGCAGCGGGTCGAAGACGCGCACCTGCGCTCCGGCTGCCGCGAGCAGCTCGCGGTGTTCGGCGTAGCCGAAGGTGAAGGCCGGTCCCCCGGCGATGGCCACCACCGGGCCGGATTCCTGGACCGTCACTTCCTCGGCCGGATCCCACGCCGTGCCCCGCACGCTGGAGGCGGCCAGGGCGGCCACGGCATCCAGATCGATGTGCGCCGCGACGAGATCCGTCATGGCGTCCACGGCCGCCTGGGCGGCATTGCCGTGCTCGACCGCGGGGATCAGGCCGAGATGGCGTGAGGGCACGGATAATTCGGCCAGGCGAGGCAGAGCGCCCAGTACCGGCAGGCCCACCCGGGCGCAGGCGGCGCGCAGGACCTGTTCGTGGCGTTCGCTGCCCACGCGGTTGAGAATCACTCCGCCGAGACGGATTCCGCTGTCGTAGGTGGCGAAGCCGTGCAGCAGGGCGGCCAGGCTCTGGCTGTGGCCGCGGGCGTCCACCACCAGGATCACGGGCGCGCCGAGCATGGCCGCGATCTGGGCGGTCGAGCCCTCGGCGATCGGTTCGGTGTGGTGTTCGTCGATGCGGCCGTCGAACAGGCCCATGACGCCCTCCACCACCGCGAGATCGCTGTCGCGACTGCCGTGCAGGTACAGCGGTGCGATGCGGTCCGCGCCGACCAGGACCGGGTCCAGGTTGCGGCCCGGGCGTCCGGCGGCCAGGCCGTGATAGCCGGGATCGATGTAGTCGGGGCCGACCTTGAACGGCGCGACCCGGTGCCCGGCACGGCGCAAGGCGCCGATCAAACCGGTGGCCACCGTGGTCTTCCCGCTGCCCGAGGCGGGCGCGGCGATGACGACGGCGGGAGTGCTCGCCGGGCTCACCATGGCGGGCCCGCTCACCACTCGATGCCGCGTTGGCCCTTGCGGCCGGCGTCCATCGGGTGCTTCACCTTGGTCATCTCGGTGACCAGGTCGGCGGCGTCGATCAGGGCCTGCGGGGCGTCGCGGCCGGTGATCACCACATGCTGATTGCCGGGCCGGTCGCGCAGCGTCTCCACGACCTCGTCCACATCGACCCAGCCCCACTTGAGCGGGTAGGTGAATTCATCCAGCACATAGAAGCGATGCTGTTCGGTCTCGAGCCGGCGCCGGATCTCCTGCCAGCCCGCGGCGGCGGCGGCCGCGTGGTCGTCGTCGGAGCTCTGCTTGCGGGTCCAGGACCAGCCCTCGCCCATCTTGTGCCACTCCACCGCGCCGCCCGCGCCGGTCTCGTCGTGCAGCCGCCCGAGGGTGCGGAACGCCGCCTCCTCCCCCACCTTCCACTTCGCGCTCTTCACGAACTGGAACACCGCGACATCGAAACCCTGGTTCCAGGCCCGCAACGCCATCCCGAACGCGGCCGTCGACTTCCCCTTGCCGGGGCCGGTGTGGACCGCCAGCACCGGCTGGTTGCGCCGCTGCCGCGTGGTCAGACCGTCATCGGGAATGGATTCCGGGAGGGGAACACCCTTCGGCATCGCTGGAAGCTCCTTTCACCGCGGCCAGGCACACCGCTCTCGACGTTCACCGTGCCATATCCCGCTCAGCGGGCCGCACGGCGGTGGCCCGAGGGCGGGCATCCGTGCTCAGGCGGCGCGGGTCGCGCGCACCACGTGCGCCACGGCGTCGCCGGTGAGTTCGCCCAAATGCAGGTAGCCGCCGCGTAGTTCGGCGGCGATGTCGCGGGCCAGGCCGAGGCGGATCATGCCGCGCTCGCAGTCGACGACCATGGCGGTGACGGAATCGTTGGCGAGCATGCGGGCGGCGGCGCGGGCGCGCGGGACCGGGTCGGTGCCGCCGGTGGCGCGGCCGTCGGTGAGCAGGACCAGCAGGGGGCGGCGGTGCGGGTCGCGGGTGCGTTCGCGGCGGATCAGGTCGCGGGCCTTCAGCAAGCCTTGCGCGAGTGGAGTTTTGCCGCCGGTGCGCAGGTCGGCCAGGCGGCGGACGGCGATGTCGACCGAGGAGGTCGGGGGCAGCACCAGGTCGGCTTCCTGACCGCGCATGGTGATGACGGCGACCTTGTCGCGGCGCTGGTAGGCGTCGCGGAGCAGGGCGACGACGGCATTGGTGACGGCGGAAAGGCGATCGCGGGCGGCCATCGAGCCGGAGGTGTCCACGACGAAGACGACCAGGTTGCCCTCGCGGCCTTCGCGATACGCGCCACGCAGGTCGCCGGGGGCGAAGGCGAGGGGGCCGGACAGGCGGCCGCGTTCGAACTGGCGCGGCGCCGCGGCGAAGATGGTGCCCAGCAGGTGCAGGCCCGTGGAGGTGTCGTCGGTGGCGCGGACGATACGACCCTGGCGGGTGCGGGCGCGCGAGCGGCGGCCGGGGGCGCCTTCACCGACGCCGGGGACCTCCCAGCGTGGGGGTTTGGGGAGAGTGGCGGTGGGGGCGGCGGCGCTGCCCTCACGGGCGGGGCGGTCGGCCGCGGGGTTGCGGTCGGCGCGGTCGTCGGAGGGATTCCGGCCTCCCCCTGGAAGATTCGGGCCGCCCGGGGAACCGTCCTGCGAGTCCGCGCCGCCATTGGACGACTCCGGGCTGCCGTCGCGCGAGTCCGGCCCGCCGTCGAGCGAGTCCGGGCCGCCGTGACGATCGCCCGCCGGGGCCGAGTCGGCGGGGCTACCGCCATCTGGTGAGTTCTGTTCCGCGGCAGGCGAATCGGCGTCGCTCCCCTCGCCCTCCGCCGGATCCTGCGGTCCCGCGCCGTTCGGCGGGACCGCCTCACCTTTTCCCAGGCCGTCAGCTCCATCCCGCTCGGCGCGGGCGGCTTCGTCAGCGGCCTGCCGCATGGCGTCGTCGAGTTGGTCCTCGCTGATGCCGGGTTCGTCGAAGGGGTCGCCCTCGCCGGGTTCGTCGTCGTAGTCGTCGTACTCGTCGTCGTAGTCGTCGTCGGCATAGTCGCCTTCGGCGTAGTCGTCCT
>NZ_JBSGCY010000095.1:0-26996 GCF_053602115.1 Nocardia sp. NPDC004582
CGGTGAACCATCCACATCGATCCCCATGGGCGAAGTGCCGGGGTTCGGATCGCCCACGGCGCAGGGCCATCAGGGCACGATCCATTCGGTTCAGTCCGCGAGCCGCCGCAACCGCTCCGGCGGCATGCCGGTCCGCAAGCCCAGTTCCAGCAGCGTCGCCATGCGGTGCCGCGGATCCGCGGTCAGCGCGGCGTCCAGCGCCACGCCGGCCAGCGGGCCGTCGCCCCGCGCGTACGCGCAATAGCCCAGCAGCGCGGCCGCTTCGGCGCGATCGGGGTCGGGCAATGCCCGGGTCAGCTGGGTCCACAACGCTTCCGCACCGTCGGCGTGCGGGCCGGGGGCAAGTCCGAACATGATGTCGCGCAGCGCCGGATCCCGTAACGCCACGGCCAGATCCGCCAGCTCGACCGGGGCGAGGCGGGCCCCGGCCTCGGTGCGTTCCAGATAGCGCAGCACCCGGCACAATTCGAGTCGCAACCGCACCCGCGGATCACCGTGGTGCACCAGCCGGGCCAGCCGCCGGCCCGCGGCGGCCGCCGCGATCTCGAGGGCGGCGGCGGTCGCGTCCCGCGCCACGGGATCGACCTCGAGCACATCGGTCAGTTCCCGGCGGGACCCACGCAGCGGGCGGCCGTCGAGGACGTGACGCAGGGTCACCATCGACGTCGCCGGATCGTGCTGGAGCCCGCGCGACCACGGGCCCGACAGCGTCCACCAGGACAGTTCCGGCCCGATGGCCCGCACCGCCCAGGCTCCGGCCAGCGGCACCGCGTCCGCGTCGAGCCGATGTTCCAGGGCGGCAACGAGATCGGTGTGCTCGCGCGACCTGACCCCCGCGTGCCGACCATCGGGTTCGGTCGCGCGATCGTCGACCACTAGCGCCAGGGCCGCGACGGCCCGGTGCCGCACACAGATTCCCGCGACTCGATCGACCAGCAGCCCCGTCGCGGATCGGCCCGGATGGTCGAGATCCATCCGGGTCACCACCTCGACCGCGGCGACCTCCGGTGAGTCCGGGTCTGCCCGCAGCACGGCCACCACCAGCGACCGCACCGGCATGAAACCGAGCATCGCGGGGACGGCGGCGATCAGATCGTCGGGCGCGCGCAGCCGCGGCCCGCACTCCCCCGGATCCTCGAACGGCGGATCGGCCGCGGTGTCCGGGCGATCGGACAGGGCCGGCACCGGGCGGGACGCGGACTCCCCGGTCAGCACGGGTTCGACGGTCGGCACGGGTTCGACGGACAGCGCGGGCCCGATCGGCGGCGCGGGCTCAATCGGCGGCGCGGGCTCAATCGGCGGCGCGGGCTCAATCGGCGGCGCGGACTCGATCGGCGGCGCGGGCTCAATCGGCGGCGCGGGCTTGATGGGCGGCATGGGTTCGATGGGTGCGTTCATGCCGTCGAGCGTGCGCCCGGCCGCCGCTCGGCCCCGATCGACGACCTCGGGTTTCGCTGGGGCTGTGGATGATTCATCGTCCCGATGGCGCGCCGTGGAGTACTGGGCGTGGCCCGGCAGCCGCGGGCGGGACTCTGTCGGTGCCCGTTGTTATCGTGCGCCCGCCCACGCGGCCGCCCTGCCCGCGAGCCCTGCTCCGAACCCCCGGGCCGAAAACATGAAATGCAATCATTTCATTTTGCCCGCCCCGTCGGGTTCCCGCTGCTAGTGTCCGCCTGGCACTGCCCCGCGGCAGCGCCGGAAGGAGACCGTGCGCAACGAAAGACGCCTAGGCGCGCCGGGACTCGGCCAGGATCGCCAGGTAATGCGGATTGGTCATGATCCCCAGGACATTGCCGAACGGATCCACCACCGAGGCAGTCACGAATCCGGTGCCCTCACCACGCTCGATGATCGGCTCGTGAACCGTCGCTCCCATGCCGAGCAGCCGCTCGAAGGTGGCGGCGACATCGTCGACATGCCAGTTCACGATCTGACCGCCCGGGACATCCGGGCGCGAGGGCGCAAACTTGCCCGCGATGATGCCCAATTCGGCCTGGTAGTCACCGATGCGGAACTCGTAGTACCCGCCCGGCACGGCGAAATACGGCTGCACGCCGAGCAGGTCGCTGTACCAGTCCTTGGCCGCCTCGAGGTCGTCGGCGAAGTAGTTGACGGTGGCCATTCCACGCAGCATGGTCGTTCTCCTCGGTCGGTTCAGCTGGTTACCTCACCATCATCACGCACAAAGTGCTCACCAAATGAGCACTTTTCCGGGCAGAATTCCGGATATGCGCGCGGATCGATTGGTGGCGACCCTGCTGTTCATGCAGACCCGGGGCCGGGTGACCGCGGCCGAGGTGGCGGCCGAGCTCGAGGTGTCGGTGGCGACCGCGCGCCGGGACCTGGAAGCCCTGTCCACGGCCGGTATCCCGGTCTACCCGCAGCCCGGGCGCGGCGGCGGCTGGGCGCTGGTCGGCGGCGCGCGCACGGACCTGAGCGGACTCACCGGCCCCGAGGCCCAGGCGTTGTTCCTGCTGCTGGGTCCGGTGGCCACGGCGAGCCCGGCGACCAAGTCCGCGCTGCGGAAGCTGTTGCGCGCCTTGCCGCCCACCTTCCGCGACACGGCCGAGGCGGCGGCGACCGCGATCGTGGTGGACTCGGCCCGCTGGGGCGAGTCCAGCGAACGGCCACCGGCCCTGGTGGACGAGTTGCAGCGGGCGGTGGTGCGCCGCAGCCGGATCCGGCTGCGCTACGAGCGCGCCGGGCAGCGGACCGAGCGGCTGGCCGATCCGTGGGGACTGGTCGACAAGGACGGCATCTGGTACCTGGTGGCCGGAACCGAGCACGGCCGGCGGACCTTCCGCGTGGACCGGATCACGAGCGCCGAGCCGACCGGCGAGATCGCCTCCCGGCCGGAGGATTTCGATCTGCCGGCCGCCTGGTCGGAAGTGGTCGAGGAGGTCGAGCGGCAGCGCTCCTCGCTCGTGGCGACGGTGCTGATCACCGCCGAACTGGCCCCGGTGCTGCGCAAACAGCAAGGGCGGCACTGCGTTCTGGACGGCCCCGCCGAAGACGGGCGGGTACGCGCCCGGGTCACCGCGCCGACGCCGCTCATGATCGCCCAGCAACTGGCGGGCTGGGGCGCGGCCGTGGAGGTGGTGGAGCCGGAATCGGTGCGCGCGGAACTGGCGCGCCTGGGCGCGGAGCTCGTTGCCCGCTACCGTACCCGGGAGTAACCGCTTCCCGGTTATGCGATAATCGAATGATGTTGCAGCAGTGGCGATTTCGTGAACTTTCACAGTCCGCCACTGTTACAGTCCGCCCGGCGCGACCCCTTCAACGCGCCGAAAGGATTTTCCGTGAGTAAACAGCTCCACCCGGATCTACGACGGCCCGCCGCCGGCGTGACGGCGGCCGCCGCGCTCGCCATGGTGGCCGGTTCCATCCTCGCTGCCCCGGCCGGCGCCGCCATCGAGAACATCAATGTCGCGGGCCTCACCAGCGACAAGCCGTGCAGTGTCGCCGACGGTTGCGTCATCCAGGCCTCGTTGAGCGGCGCCGACCAGCTGACCCCGGTCGACTTCCTGGTCAACGGCGCGGTCATCGGCACCCTCACCCCCGTCTCCTATGGCGCCGGCGCGGCCGCGAATCTGGCCTGGCACCCCACCAATGACGGCACCTACACCGTGGGCGTCCGCCAGGGGCTGGCCAGCGTCCAGACCGTCTACATCGTCGGCAAGGGCGGAACCTGCCCGCCGATCTCCGCGCTGATCCCGGGCTCGTCGGGTGGTTCGGCGGGCACCGGTTCGGGCGGCAGCGGCTCGGCCACCGGCTCCGGCGACAGCGGTTCGGGCACCGGCTCGGGCGGCAGCGGTTCCAACTCGGGTTCGAATCAGCCGCTTCCGGCCTGCTGATGGGGTCCGGGAGCCGGGCAGGCAGGGTCGGCTCCCTTTCCCGCGACGTCCCGGGCCCCGAGGACGCTCAGCCCTTGCGCACCTTGCGGACCGCCGCGGTGAACAGCGTGTCGAGCGCCTCGGTATCGGAGGTGGACCCGGAAGTCATGTACGTCACAGCGACCCGCACCTCGCCGACCTGACCGATCAGCGTCTGCATGCTGCGGGTCAGGCCGTCGCGGTTCTCCGGACCGCCCGGCCGATTCTCGGGACCGGCCGTGCGACGCACGGCGAGTGAGTCGTCGGCGAGGACCGGCGGCGGCGGATCCAGTTGCGTGGTCACCACCGTGGTCACCCCGGTGTGCGCGACCTTCACGGTCCCGCAGTGCTGCAACTGATCCCGCAGGGTCGACAGCGGCTTGCCCGGGCGGGTCAGCACCACGGTGAGTGTCGCCTGGCCACGGTCGTCGGTCCCGACCGAGACCGCCGGACCGCTCTTCGGCGCGACCGGCGCGCACGTGCTCGGATCCACCTGAGCGCCTGGCAGATACCCCTCGAGGTCGTAGGCGGCCTGAGCCGCGGACTCCGGCGACAGCACGATCGCGGTGTAGCGCGACGGGAATTGCGAGGGGTCGGGCAGCATCGCGGTGAGCGTCTTGTCGGCGACGGCGACCGGCGCCGGATTCTGTGCGGCGATCGGATGCCCGGTGACCGTGGTCCCGCAGGCCGCCAGCGCCGTGCCCAGCGTGACGATCCCCACCATCCGAGCGGGCCTGCGGGTGCTGCGTATTGCGGGTGCGGAGGGCTCGGTCACCCCGCCCACTATGCCGAAAATCGGCTGTTCACACCGAATGCCACGCCGCGCGCCGGGCATCGCGGGAATGCGGGTCCGGGTGTGGCGTGTTGCAGTGCGGGTGCGGGTGCTGCGCACCTGTCATGGGCATGAGGGACAATGGGGTTGGTCGCGAAAGTGGGCCACGCAGGAAGGAGTACGCGATGGACTACGAGTCGCGAATGTACGAGCTGGAGTTCCCGGCTCCGCAGCTGTCCTCTCCCGACGGCTCGGGCCCGGTGCTGGTGCACGGCCTCGAGGGTTTCACCGACGCCGGGCACGCGGTACGCCTCGCCACCACGCATCTCAAGGAGAGCCTCGAGAGCGAACTGGTCGCCTCGTTCGACATGGACGAGCTGCTCGACTACCGCTCGCGGCGTCCGCTCATGACGTTCAAGACCGATCACTTCTCCGACTACACCGAGCCGGAACTGAGCCTGTGGGCCCTCAAGGACACCGCGGGCACGCCGTTCCTGCTGCTGGCCGGGCTGGAACCGGATCTGCGCTGGGAACGGTTCGTGACCGCGGTGCGCCTGCTGGCCGAACAGCTGGGCGTGCGCCGCACCATCGGTCTGAGCGCGATTCCCATGGCCATCCCGCACACCCGCCCGCTCGGCGTCACCGCGCACGCCTCCGACTCCGATCTGGTCGGCGAGCACCAGCGCTGGCCCGGTGAGCTGCAGGTGCCCGGCAGCGCGTCCTCGCTGCTGGAGTTCCGGATGGCCCAGCACGGGCACGAGTCGGTCGGCTTCTCGGTGCACGTGCCGCACTACCTGACCCAGACCGCCTATCCGGAGGCCGCGCAGACGCTGCTGGAGAACGTGGCCGCGAACGCGGGCCTGGAACTGCCGCTGGCCGCGCTCACCGACGCCGCCGCGCGGGTGCGCGAACAGGTCAACGAGCACATCGCGGGCAATTCCGAGGTGGAGACCGTGGTCGCCGCGCTCGAGCGGCAGTACGACAGCTTCGTCACCGCCCAGGAACGCCAGTCCAGCCTGCTGGCCAGCGAGAACGATCTGCCCACCGGCGACGAGCTGGGCGCGGAGTTCGAGCGCTTCCTGGCCGAGCAGGCCGGGTTCGCCGACGGCGACGGACCGGAGAACCCGCCGCTGCGGTAGTGGTCGTTGCGGGATTACCCGGCGCCGACCGGTAACGTCTGTCGGCGTGCAGCTGTCCGAATTGGTTCCCGACCGTGCCGTCTCCGACGTGGACCCGGACTGGTTGTACGAGACCTTCGCCGACTGGGCGGGCTCGGAGGGCCTGAACCTGTACCCGGCGCAGGAAGAGGCGCTGCTGGAACTGGTGACCGGGTCCAACGTCATCCTCAATACCCCGACCGGGTCGGGTAAGTCGCTGGTCGCGATCGGCGCGCACTTCGCCGCGCTCAACAAGGGCGAGCGCAGCTACTACACCGCGCCGATCAAGGCGCTGGTGAGCGAGAAGTTCTTCGCGCTGTGCGAGGTGTTCGGCGCCGACCGGGTCGGCATGGTGACCGGTGACGCCGCGGTCAACCCGGACGCGCCCATCATCTGCGCGACCGCGGAGATCCTGGCCAATCTGGCGCTGCGCGAGGGCGCCGCGGCCGATGTCGGCCAGGTCATCATGGACGAGTTCCACTACTACGCCGATCCCGATCGCGGCTGGGCGTGGCAGGTGCCGCTGATCGAGCTGCCCAAGGCCCAGTTCCTGCTCATGTCGGCCACCCTCGGCGAGGTCGATTTCTTCGCCGCGGACCTGACCCGGCGCACCGGCCGCGAGACCGCCGTCGTCTCCGGTTCGGAACGGCCGGTGCCGCTGAGCTTCTCGTATGTGCGCACCCCCATCACCGAGACGCTCGAGGATCTCGTGACCACCAGTCTCGCGCCGGTGTATGTCGTGCACTTCACCCAGGCCGCGGCCATGGAACGGGCGCAGGCGCTGATGAGCGTGAACATGTCCTCCAAGGCCGAGAAGGAGGCCATCGCCGCGGCCATCGGGGAATTCCGCTTCGCCACCGGTTTCGGCAAGACGCTGTCGCGGTTCATCCGCCACGGTGTGGGCGTGCACCACGCGGGCATGCTGCCCAAGTACCGGCGACTGGTCGAGAAGCTGGCGCAGGACGGACTGCTGAAGGTGGTGTGCGGCACCGACACTCTCGGCGTCGGCATCAATGTGCCGATCCGCACGGTGATGCTGACCGGGCTCACCAAATACGACGGTGTGCGCACCCGCCGGCTCAATGCCCGCGAGTTCCACCAGATCGCGGGCCGCGCCGGGCGCGCGGGCTTCGACACCCTGGGCACCGTGGTGGTGCAGGCTCCCGAGCACGAGGTGGAGAACGCGCGCTTGATCGCCAAGGCGGGCGACGATCCCAAGAAGCTCAAGAAGGTCCAGAAGAAGAAGCCGCCGGAGGGTTTCGTGTCCTGGTCGGAGGAGACCTTCGACCGGCTGGTGGCGGCCTCGCCCGAACCCATGGTGTCGCGGTTCAACGTGACCAACTCGATGCTGCTGAACGTGATCGCGCGCAAGGGCAATTGCTTCCACGCCATGCGGCACCTGCTGGAGGAGAACCACGAGCCGCGCGCGGCGCAGCGCCGGCACATCCTCAAGGCGATCCGGCTGTATCGGGCGCTGCGCGACGCGGGCGTGGTGCAGCAGCTCGACGAACCCGACGCCGACGGCCGGCACGCCCGGCTGATGGTGGATCTGCAGCGTGACTTCGCGCTCGATCAGCCGCTCTCGCCTTTCGCGCTGGCGGCGCTGGAACTCCTGGACAAGGAGTCGCCGACCTACACCCTCGACGTCATCTCGCTCATCGAGTCCACGCTCGAGGATCCGCGCCAGCTGCTCATGGCCCAGCAGCACAAGGCGCGCGGCGAGGCGGTCGCGGAGATGAAGGCCGACGGCATCGAATACGAGGAGCGCATGGAACTCCTCGAAGAGGTCACCTGGCCCAAACCCCTGGCCGCCGAACTCATCGAGCCGGCGTACGAGACCTACAAGGCCGGGCACCCCTGGGTGTCGGAGTTCGAGCCCTCCCCCAAGGCCGTGGTGCGGGAGATGGTCGAGCGGTCCATGACCTTCGCCGAATTGGTGTCGGGGTACGAGCTGGCCCGCTCCGAGGGCGTGGTGCTGCGGTACCTGGCCGACGCCTACCGGGCGCTGCGGCGGACCGTGCCCGAGCAGGCCCGCACCGAGGAGCTCGACGACATCACCGAATGGCTGGGCGAGCTGATCCGGCAGGTCGACTCCAGCCTGCTCGACGAGTGGGAGCAGCTCACCAATCCCGGCGCCGAGGGCGACGAGCAGCAGGTGGCGTTCGGGGCGGAGACGGTGCGGCCGATCACCGCCAATGAGCGGGCGTTCCGGGTGCTGGTGCGCAATGCCATGTTCCGGCGGGTGGAGCTGGCCGCGCTGCGACGCTGGGAGGCGCTCGACGAGATGGGCGACGACCTGGACTGGGCGGCCGAACTCGGGTCCTATTTCGACGAGTACGAAACCATCGGGACCGGTCCGAACGCCCGGGGGCCGCAGCTGTTCCGGGTCGAGCACCGGCCCGGATTCTGGGATGTCCGCCAGGTGCTCGACGACCCCAACGGCGACCACGGCTGGTCCATCGGCGCCGTCGTGGATCTGGCCGAGTCCGACGCCGCGGGCGAAGTGGTCTTCGACGATCTGTCGATCACCGCGGGCTGACTCCCCGCCGCCGATCGCGTACCGGCCGCCACGGCCGTCGGGGGTCATACTCTCGTAAGACGTCGCCGAGGGCGGATGAACGAATCCCGGCGTTAGAGTGACGTAATCGATCGTCCGCCGGTTCGTTTTTCGAGGCTCAACGCGTGTATTGTCTCGCAGGTTGCCTGAGTCCCTGCCGCCCTGGCCGACAGAAAAGAGTTCCCTTAGATTGCCCGGTCGAAACATGCCCGAGTCGCCCTGTCTGGTCATCGACCTCGACAAGGTCCGCGCGAACTATCGCGCACTGCACGCCGCCCTACCCGCGGCACGAATTCGCTTCGCCGTCAAGGCGAGTCCCGTGCCGGAGATCATCCGGCTGCTGAACGACGAGGGCGCGGAGTTCGACGTCGCCAGCGTCGGTGAGATCGAACTCTGCCTCGCTCAGGGCGTTGATCCGGCCGTCATGTGCTACGGCAATCCGATCAAGAAGGCCTCCCAGATCGCCACCGCCTACGCGGCGGGCGTGCGACGCTACGCCTTCGACACCGAGGACGATCTGGAACGCATCGCCGAGCATGCGCCGGGCTCGGAGGTCGAGTGCCGGTTCCTGTCCTCGGCCCCGCAGTCGCAGACCCCGTTCGGAACCAAGTTCGGCTGTGCGCCGGGCGAGGCCAAGCGGCTGCTGGTGCGGGCGCACGATCTGGGCCTGACGGTGGTCGGTCCCTACTTCCATGTCGGCTCGCAGCAGCTGGACCCGAAGGCCTGGGGCATCGGGATCGAGCAGGCCGGTGCCATCGCGGAAGCGTTGGCGGTCAAAGACATTCCAGTGACGGCGGTGAATATCGGTGGGGGACTTCCGATTTCGTACGCCGATCCGGCTCCGGGGGTCTCGGAGCTGGGCGCGGCGATCGCCGATGCGGCGGCCCGCTATCTCCCGGAACACACGGCTCTGGTGGTGGAGCCCGGTCGCGCCCTGGTGGGCAACACCGGTGTGATTCACGCCGAAGTGGTGAATGTTCGTGTAGCGCCGGACGGGCGGCGCTGGGTATACCTCGACATCGGCCGCTACAACGGCATGGCCGAAACCGAGAACGAGTACATCGCCTACCGATTCGAAACCGATCGGGACGCGGATCCGAAGGACGAGGCGGTAGTCGCCGGTCCTACGTGTGATGGCGACGATGTACTCTATCAACGCACGCGTGTCCTCCTTCCGACCACGTTGCGAGCCGGTGATCCCGTTCGGATCCTCGAGACCGGCGCCTATACGGCGAGTTATTCGTCGGTGTCCTTCAACGGTTTTCCGCCACTGACAGTCCATGTCACTGGCGCTGAGCGAGAGTGAGTTTTAGCCATGATCACGGCAGAATTCACCGGCTGGCATGTGCTGGCCGAGTTCGGTGGTGTCGACGCTGGCCTCTGCGATGACCTCGAACGACTCGAAACCGCGCTTCGAAAATCGTTGGTCGCCGCGGGGGTGACCATCTGCGATGTCGTGCGCAAGAAGTTCGAGCCGCAGGGTGTCACCATCCTGGCCCTGCTCGCCGAGTCGCACGCCTCGATCCACACCTACCCTGAGTCCGGCGACATCTTCGTCGACGTATTCACTTGCGGCAGCATCGGTTCCGGCGCCACCAAGGCCGTCGAACTGCTGCAGCAGGAGCTGTCCCCGGGGTCGGTCAACATCGAGGTCATCCAGCGCGGCCACACCGCCCGCCGGATCCACGAGCCGGTCGGCGAGGGCCTGACCCGGGTGTGGAACACGACGGAGACCATCGTCGACACCAACACCCCGTACCAGCACATGGTGATCGCCAAGACCGAGCAGGGCATCTCCCTGTTCTCCGACGACGACCGCCAGTCCACGGAGTTCTCGCAGCTCACCTACCACGAGGCCATGCTGGTCCCGGGGTACGCGCTGGCCGCGAAGCTGGACAAGGTGCTGATCATCGGTTCCGGTGAGGGTGTCGCCTCGCAGATGTCGGTGGCCGCGGGCGCCTCGCTCGTCGACCATGTCGACATCGACCAGCTGGAGGTGGAGCTGTGCGCCAAGCACCTCCCCTACGGCTACTCCGAGGCCGACCTGGCCGCGGCGGTCGCGCAGAACGGGCCGATCAAGATGCACTACGCCGACGGCTGGGACTTCCTGGCCAAGGCCGAGGCCGCGGGCGTGCGCTACGACATGATCTGCATCGACCTGCCCGACGAGCGGGTCGAGGACGCGCAGCACAACCGCCTCTACGAGGACGACTTCCTCAACCGCTGCAAGGCGCTGCTGGCCGAGGGCGGCGTGCTCGCCGCGCAGGCCGGCTGTCAGACCATGTGGCGCAACGAGACCCTGAAGCGTTCGTGGACCCGTTTCCACAACCTGTTCGAGACCGTCGTTCCCTACGTCAGCGACGAGCACGAGTGGACCTTCATCTTCGGCACCCCGGCCGCGATCGCGGATCCGGTCGCCAAGATGACCGAGACGCTGTCGACCCTGCCCTATAAGGCCGAGACCATCGACGAGCGGGCCCTGGTCCGCGGCGCGATCGAGCCGCACGCGCTGCGTGTGGGCGTGAGCGTCTAGTCGATCAGCGCGACACCGAAGCGCCCCGCACAGCCTGGCTGTGCGGGGCGCTTCGCTTTTCGTCGTTTCACACAACGGATTTCGTTGTCGCCGCCCCGATCGTCACGCGATCGCGGGGAGAGTGACCACCTGGCCGGCGTAGGCCAGGCCCGCGCCGAAGCCCAGCAGCAGCGCGGTGTCGCCCGGCTTGGACGCGCCCGAACGCAGCAGCTGCTCCATGGCCATCGGGATGGAGGCGGCGCTGGTGTTGCCGGTTTCGGTGATATCCCTTGCGACAGCGACGTTCTCGGGCATGTGCAGCGCGCGCACCAGGGCGTCGGTGATGCGGCCGTTGGCCTGGTGCGGCACGAAGGCGTCCAGATCCTCGACGTTCACGCCCGCCTGATCCAGCGCGTCGCGGCAGGCCTTCTCCAAGAACGTTACGGCCCAGCGGAATACGGCCGCACCGTTCATCCGGATATAGGGCCGCTCGGCGTGCCCGCCGGCGGCCTCGGCCGCGGCCACCTCGGCGAAGTAGCTCTTGAAGTCCTTGTCCTGCTTGATCGCGGCGGTCTGGCTGCCGTCCGAACCCCAGGCCACCGGGCCGATGCCCTCGACGTCGGAAGCGCCCACCACGACCGCGCCCGCTCCGTCGGCGAAGATGAACGCGCAGGTGCGGTCGTCCTGGTCGAGCAGGTCCGAGAGCCGCTCCACGCCGATCACCAGTACGTGGCGGGCCTGTCCGGCGCGCACCAGGTTGGCTCCGTTGGCGAGCGCGTAGCAGAAGCCCGCGCACCCGGCCGAGACGTCGAAGGCGGCGGTGTCGTGCATGCCGAGTTCGGTCGCGACCACGGCCCCGGCGGACGGTCCCAACACCATCTGCGAGGAGGTGGCCAGGATGACCGCGTCGATCTGCTCGGCGGTGACTCCGGCGGCGGCGAGCGCGTCGCGGGCGGCGGCGGTGCTCATGCCGACGATGGTCTCGTCATCATCGGCCCAGTGGCGGGCCTCGATGCCGGAGCGGGTCCGGATCCATTCGTCGGAGGAATTGATGCGGTCGACGATCTCGGCGTTGGGGACCACCCGGCGGGGCCGGTACACGCCCAGGCCGAGCAGGGCGGCGTGGGCTACCGGGGTGGCGGTGGCGATCTGGGCTGACATGCGCGGATTTCCTCTTTTCCCATATGAACCGATCGGTCCACGTGGGTTAGGTTTAACATGGACCGATCGGTTCACACAAGGGCTGGAGGAAATTGCAATGACGGCGGGACCACGCGCCCGATTGATCGCGAGCACCATCACCACCGTCCAGGAACACGGCGTGCACGCGGCCGGTCTCAACGAACTCCTCAAACGCAGCAACGCCTCCAGAAACTCGCTCTACCAGCACTTCCCTTCCGGCAAGGGCGAACTGGTGGCGACCGCGGCCCGCATCGTGTCGCGCATGGTCTACTCCCACGTGAGCCGCATGTCCGACGCGCTGCCGGTCGCGCCCTCCCTCGACGCCTGGGTCGACGAGCTGCTCGGCTTCTGGCGCGGCCAGCTCGAGACCAGCGAGTTCCGCGCGGGATCGTTCATGATGGCCGCCGCCCTCGACGAGCTCGACCCGGCCCTGCAGTCCGCGGCCGGGCAGGCCTTCTCCGAATGGACCGCCCGTCTGGCCGACGGACTGGTCGACGCGGGCATCGAGCGTGCCACCGCCTGCTCACTGTCCGGCTTCGCCCTCTCGGTCATCGAGGGCGCCATCGTGCAGAGCCGCGCCCTGAAATCCAGCCTCCCCTTCACCGACGCGGGGGCCCAGCTCACCGTCCTGCTCCACCACCACCTGCCCGACCGCCGCTGACCCCGGCCGCCGGTTGACTTGGAGCGCACTCCAGGTCGTAGCGTCATGAACAGGCGGCGGACCGCCGCGAATTCCATTCCTACCGAGGAGGATTCATCGCATGATCGCGACCAGGAAGCTCGGCGAGCTGACCGTCGGCGCCCAGGGCCTCGGCTGCATGGGCATGAGCGGCGCCTACGGCGTCCAGGACAACGACGCCGAGTCCATCGCCACTATCCACCGGGCCCTGGACCTCGGCGTCACCCTGCTCGACACCTCGAACGTCTACGGTCCGGAGACCAACGAGCGGCTGCTCGGCCGCGCCATCGCCGACCGCCGCGACCGCGTCGTGCTGGCCACCAAGTTCGGCATCGTCTGGGGTGAGCAGGGCACGCTCGGCGCGCGCGGCGACGCCGCGTATGTGAAGCAGTCCTGCGACGAGTCCCTCGCCCGGCTGGGCGTCGACCACATCGACCTCTACTACCAGCATCGCGTGGACCCGAACGTGCCCATCGAGGAGACCTGGGGCGCGCTCGCGGAACTCGTGCGGGCCGGCAAGGTCCGCTACCTCGGCATCTCCGAGGCCTCCGCCGACACCATCCGCGCCGCCCACGCCGTCCACCCGGTGACCGCGTTGCAGAGCGAATGGTCGCTGTGGACCCGCGATATCGAGGCCGAGATCGTGCCGGCCTGCCGAGAGCTCGGGATCGGCATCGTGCCGTTCTCGCCGCTGGGCCGCGGCTTCCTCACCGGCGCGATCACCTCCACCGCGGATCTGCCCGCCGACGACATGCGCCGCCGCCTGCCCCGGTTCGCTGACGGCAATATCGACGCCAATCTCGCCATCGTCGCGGCCCTGCGGAAGCTGGCCGACGAGAAGGGCGTCACCGCGGGCCAATTGGCGCTGGCCTGGGTGCAGTCCCGCGGCGAGGATGTGGTTCCGATCCCCGGCACCAAGCGCCGCGCCTACCTCGAGCAGAACGTCGCCGCGACCGAGATCGTGCTGTCGCCGGAGGATCTGGCCCGTATCGAAGCCGCCGCACCGGCCGCATCGGTGGCCGGAGCGCGCTATCCCGAAGCGCTCGCGCGCGTCACCAACCGCTAGTACCCGATCCCGGCCCTCGGTGAGGAGAATGACCGCATGAGGATTTCGGTTGCCGCGGACGAGGACACCGGAGTGGCCACGGCCGTGGTCGAGGAGCTGCGGGCGCGCGGGCACGAGGTGACCGTGCACGGGGCCCTCGATCCGGACGAACGCGACGACTGGGCGTGGGCCTGCGAGGCGGCGGCGCGCGATGTGGCCGACGGCCGGACCGAGCAGGCGATCGTGTGCTGCTGGACCGGCACCGGCGCGTCCATCGCCGCCAACAAGGTCGCCGGGGTGCGGGCGGCGTTGTGCGTGGACGCGTATACCGCTGAGGGAGCGCGGAAGTGGAACGACGCGAACGTGCTGGCGCTGAGTCTGCGCCTCACCTCACGCGCGCAGTTGGGCGAGATTCTCGACGCCTGGTTCGCCGGGGCCCCGAGCACGGACCCCGGCGATCGGGCGAACATCGCCCACGTGGATCTGATCAGCTGATCGGATTTCCGGGCTCGGGTGATCAGTCCTCGGCGGCCAGATGCGCGTGCCGCGTGCGCAATTCGCGCTTGAGGATCTTGCCGCTGGGGTTCTTGGGCAGCGCCTCGACGAAGGTCACGTACTTGGGGACCTTGTAGCCGGCGAGGCGCTGTTTGCAGTGGGCGATGACGGCGGCGGTGTCCGGTTCGGTTCCGGTGCGCGCCACCACGATGGCGGCGACCGCCTCGATCCAGCGCGGATGCGGGATGCCGACCACGGCGGCCTCGGAGACGTCCGGGTGTTCGTAGAGGACTTCCTCGACCTCGCGGCTGGCCACGTTCTCGCCGCCGGTCTTGATCATGTCCTTCTTGCGGTCGACGACGCTGAGGTAGCCGTCGGCGTCGAGCACGCCCAGGTCGCCGCTGTGGAACCAGCCGTTGCGGAAGGCTTCCGCGGTCTTGGCCGGATCGTTCCAGTAGCCGAGCATGGCCTGCGGGGACCGGTGCACGATCTCGCCGACCACACCGACGCCGACCGGATTGTCCTCCTCGTCGACCACCCGGGTCTCGACATTGAGCGCCGGCCGGCCCGCCGACCCGGGCTTGGCGAGCTGATCCTCGGGTGCGAGAACCGTTGCCAGCGGCGAGAGTTCGGTCTGGCCGTAGAAGTTGGTGAGACCGACACCGGGCAGGCGCTCGGCGAGTTCGTGCAGCACCTCCACGGGCATGATGCTCGCGCCGTAGTAGCCCTTGCGCAGGGAAGACAGGTCGTAGCTGTCGAAGTCGGGATGGCGCAGCAGCGAGACCCACACCGTGGGCGGGCAGAACAGTTTGGTGGCCCGCTCGGTTTCGATGGTGCGCAACACCGTGGCCGGGTCGGGGCCGGGCAGCAGGATGCTGGTCGCGCCCAGCCACAGGTCGGGGGTGAGGAAGCAGTGCAGCTGGGCGCAGTGGTACAGCGGGAGCGCGTGCACCTCGATATCGTCGGCGCTCATCCGGCCGTCGACGACCACGCTGGTGTACTGCGCGATCAGCGCGCGGCTCGACAGCACCGCGCCCTTGGGGCGCGACTCGGTGCCGGAGGTGTACATGATCTGGATGGGGTCGTCGTCGGCGACGAACACCTCGGGGGCGGAGGCGTCGGGGTGGGTTTCCCAGGCGCTCACCTCCTCCCATCCGGTCACTGCCGGCAGGTCGGCGAGTCCGATCCGGCCGAGCAGCCGGATCTCGCTGTCACCCAGCTGTTTCACCGCGGCTTCGGCCTGCCCGGCGAGACCGTCCTCGGCGATGAGGCCGATCGCCCCGCAGTGTTCGAGGATGAACGCCACCTCGTCGGCGGTGAGCATGAAGTTGATCGGCACCGAGATCGCGCCGAGCCGGGCCAGCGCGAAGTACAGCAGCACGAACTCGCGGCAGTTGTGCGAGTAGATCGCGACCCGATCCCCCTGCCCCACACCGCGATCGGCCAGGCTGTGGGCGACCCGGTTCACGGCAGCGTCCAGGTCGGCGTAACTCTCGCGCCGATCGCGCCACACCAGCGCGGTCTTGTCCGGGACCCGGGCGGCACTGCGCCGCAGCAGATCTCCGAGCGCCTGCGAGCGCGCGCCCGTCACGGTCCGATCAGTGCCCTGTGCATCCATGCGACCAACTTCTACCGCACGAATGTGTCCCGCGTCATACAGTCTCGCTGAGCAGGATCAGATCCCGCCGCCACGCAGCACATTTCGACTCGTAATGATGTAGGTGCCGGGCCTCGAAGTCGGCGGCCGACCAATCGGCCTCGGCGGCCTCGGCGGTCCAGGCGTAGGTCCACGCGTACCCGACCCGCTCCCCCGCGTGCACCGGGACCGGTGTCAGGTCGTACTCGTCGTCCTCGAAGGCGTCGAGCACGCGCCAGTCGTCGGCGCCGAGTCCGGTGAGCAGAAACCCCTCGGCCACGGCGTCGGTCGCGGTGACCAGTCCCGGATACACCCGCCCGGGTAGCGCGGCGGCCCGCCGGCCGATCAGCCGCGCGGGCTCCATCGCCGGTACGCGTCCGAGCAGCGCGGTCAGCACCACCTCGAACCGCAATGTGCCGTAGACGAACAGCGGATCACTCGCGGCCGGCAGTCGGCGCGCCCACCGGTTCATCGCCCGGCGATCCGCGCGAACAGCCCCGCGTCGTGGGAGTTGACGACGGTCACCGTGTCCCCGTGCAGCTTCCGCAGTTCCCGCAGCCGCCGCTGGTTCAGCCGGTACGCCTCCGCCGCGATGGCCCCGGTCTCGTACACCTTCCACCAGAACGGTGTGAACGGTTCCTCGGGGTGAATGCTGGATTCGGTGACGAACGAGTCACCGGCGTGCAGCAGCCATCCGTCGCCGTGATCGATCGCCACCCCGGCGTGACCGCGGGTGTGACCGAGCAGCGGCACCACCAGGATCTCCGGCGGCAGCCCGGGCAGATCGCGTACCGCGGTGAAGCCGAACCAGTCCTCGCCGCCTTCCACCTCGTTCACCATCCACTTGGGCCCGTGCGCCCATTGCGCGGCCCGGTAGCGCAGCTTCTCCGACAGGGTGGGAGTGGCCGTGGCGGCCCGGAATTCGGGTCCGTGGATGTGCACGGTGGCCTCGGGGAAATCCGAGAGTCCACCGGAATGGTCCAGGTCGAGGTGGGTGAGGATGATGTGCCGGACGTCGCGCGGGTCGTAGCCCAGCGCCTGGATCTGGCGGATCGCGGTCTCGCCCTCGGACGGTTTCGCACCCATCAGGAAACGGCTGGCACCCAGCATCTTTCCGGGCTGCCGCACCGCCTCGAGCCCGAACCCGGTGTCGACGAGCACGAGCGCGTCGCGAGTCTCGACGAGCAGGCAGTGATCGATGATGCCGAATCCCATGGTGCCGCAGTTGAGGTGATGGACGCGCATGGCTCGAGCGTTTCAGACGCCCCAGAGTGACGCAACCGCGCAGGTTGCCGCATTTGCCGGGACGTCCGGCGCGACGGCTCAGCGCGGACGGCCCTCGCGGATGATCTCCGCCAGCAGCTCGTAGTCCTCGGCGCGCGCGGTGGAGGACCGGAACGCCAGCCCGACCGTGCGCCCGGGCGCGGGTGCGGCGAAGGTCGCCACGTCGAGGGTGCCGCGCGCGGTTTCGGCGGGGACCGCCATGGCCGGGATCAGGGTGACGCCGAGGTCGCCCGCGACGCACTGCACCACGGTGGCCAGTGACGCGGCGCGGGTGTCGCCGACCGCGCCCGGCTGGGCTTCGTGGGCGCGGCACAGGTCCATGGTCTGATCGCGCAGGCAGTGCCCTTCGTCGAGGAGCAGCAGCGGCAGCGCGTCCAGGTCGGCCGGGGTCAGGTCAGCGCGCCCGGCCAGCTCGTGGCCGCGCGGTACGACCAGCACGAACTCCTCTGTGTAGAGCGGTATCTCGACCAGGCCGGGCGCGTCGGCGGGCAGCGCCAGCATGGCCACGTCGAGCACGCCCGAGCGCAGGCCGTCCAGCAGCCGGGCGGTCTGATCCTCGATGACGTGCGGTGCGAGAGCGGGTACCCGCCTGCGCAATTCGGGCAGCAGCGTGGGCAGCACGTAGGGGGCGATGGTCGGGATGATGCCCAGCCGCAGCGTGCCGCGCAGCCCCTCGCCGGCGGCCGAGGCGACAAATCGGTCGGCCGCCTCGAGGGTCGCGATGGCTTGCGGCAGCAAACGTTTGCCGTCGGCCGTGACCAGCACGCGACGCGTGCTGCGCTCGATCAGCAACAGCCCCAGTCCGTTTTCCAATGATGCCAAGGCCTGCGATAACGTGGGCTGGCTCACGCCGAGCCGGGTCGCCGCGGTACCGAAGTGCCGGTATTCCGCGACGGCCACGAACGCACGCAGCTGTGACAGGGTGGGCTGATAAGTTTGATCAGTCACGCCTATGAGTGTAGTGCGACCGATCACCTTTACCTCTCACCGCTGTTCAGCCAGGATCGTATACAGAAGTCTCGACACAATCGGCATGACTACTTAGAGGAGCATTCATGGCACTGCTGACCATCGGCGATCAGTTCCCCGCGTACAACCTGAAGGCTGTCATCGGCGGTGATCTCTCGAAGGTGAACGCTCAGCAGCCCGACGACTACTTCACCCAGATCTCGAGCGACGACTACGCCGGCAAGTGGCGCATCGTCTTCTTCTGGCCCAAGGACTTCACCTTCGTGTGCCCGACCGAGATCGCCGCCTTCGGCAAGCTGAACGAGGAGTTCGCCGATCGCGACGCGCAGGTGCTGGGTGCCTCCGTCGACAACGAGTTCGTCCACTTCCAGTGGCGCGCCCAGCACGAGGACCTCAAGACCCTCCCGTTCCCGATGCTCAGCGACCTGAAGCGGGAACTGGCCGCGGCCACCGGCGTGCTCAACGCCGACGGCGTCGCCGACCGCGCCACCTTCATCATCGACCCGAACAACGAGATCCAGTTCGTGTCGGTCACCGCCGGTTCGGTGGGCCGCAATGTCGACGAGGTGCTGCGGGTGCTCGACGCCCTGCAGTCCGACGAGCTGTGCGCCTGCAACTGGAAGAAGGGCGACCCGACCATCCAGGCCGGCGAGCTCATGACCGCGTCGGTGTAAGCAAGGCTCGTAAGGAATTTCGTCGTGACCATCGATAACCTGAAGAACTCGCTGCCCGAGTACGCCAAGGACCTCAAGCTCAACCTGTCCTCCATGGCGCGCAGCACCGTACTCAACGAGCAGCAGCTGTGGGGCACCCTGCTGGCCTCGGCCGCGGCCACCAAGTCCGCGACCACGCTGCGGGAGATCGCCGAGGAGGCGGCCGACGTGCTGTCGGCCGAGGCGTACAACGCCGCGCTGGGCGCCGCGTCGATCATGGGTATGAACAATGTGTTCTACCGCGGCAAGGCGTTCCTGGACGGCCGCTACGACGATCTGCGCGCGGGACTGCGCATGCAGATCATCGGCACTCCGGGCGTGGACAAGGTCGATTTCGAGCTGTGGTCGTTCGCGGTCTCCTCGATCAACGGCTGCCAGCACTGCCTGGAGGCGCACGAGCACACCCTGCGTGAGGCGGGCGTGTCGCGCGAGGTGATCTTCGAGGCGCTGCGCGCGGCCGCGATCGTGGCCGGCGTGGGCCAGGCCGT
The DNA here is from genome assembly GCF_053602115.1 of Nocardia sp. NPDC004582. Classification (NCBI taxonomy): domain Bacteria; kingdom Bacillati; phylum Actinomycetota; class Actinomycetes; order Mycobacteriales; family Nocardiaceae; genus Nocardia; species Nocardia sp. NPDC004582. Next base: position 19,362 of record NZ_JBSGCY010000095.1, read on the forward strand.
GGCGTCGACCGAGGCGCTGGCCACGGCCGCCGTCTAGCCGGCCGACGGGCGCCGCCCGGGACGCGAATTCTCGGCCGCGGGCCGGACACCACAGGGTGTCCGGCCCGCAGTTTATTTGCCAGAAAATTGCTGCAATCCGGCAACAATGCCCGAAACATCCGGATCGCCCACCTAGACTCCCCGCATGTCTCCGCGCTCCCGGACCCCTGCCCGGCGTCGCTGGCGCAGACTCTTCGCCTCCTCCGTGCTTCTCATCGCGCTCGGCGCGGGTGGCCTGGCGCTGTATCTGAATCGCCACCAGACCCCCGCCGCCGACACACCCCCGCCGCCCGAGCAGTCGGGTACCCCGATCCTGGACGCCACTCGGGCGCGAGCCGGACTGGACCGCCTCACCGTCGCGTGGAACCGCAACTGGGAGACCTACGACCGCAACGCCTTCGGACCCGGCTGGTCCGGACGCGGCGGCGAGCCGGTGCTCACCGGCGGGTGCACCGCACGCGAACAGGTGATGAAGCGCGACCTCACCGAAACCCGTATGGGAGACAGCAATTCGTGCCTGGTGCTGTCGGGCACGCTCGAGGATCCCTACACCGGGGAGCGAATCGCCTACGACCGCTTCACATCCTCCGGTATCGAGATCGACCACGTGGTCGCGCTCGGCGACGCCTGGCGCTCGGGCGCCTCGCAGTGGACACCCGAACAGCGCGAGACGTTCGCCAACGATGTCGGCAATCTGCTCGCCGTCCAGAAGCAGGCCAATCAGGACAAGGGCGCCAAGTCTCCGGATCAATGGCAGCCGCGGCAGGCGTTCCAGTGCGAGTACGCGCGCCGCTGGGTGAGCGTCAAAGCGCGCTGGGGACTGAGCGTGCAGCCCACCGAGAAGAGCGCCCTGGCCGACATGCTCGATACCTGTGGACCTCCCGCTAATCGATAACTGTCGGTAAGCTCGCGTGACATGACCGTTCCGGAAAGTGATAGCGCCCAGATCGAGGTCGTGCGTGTGTTCACCGACGCGGCCGGTCGATTCGGCAGCCCGCTCGGCATCGTGCGCCGCTCCGCCGTGGAGCACATCGATCATCAGGCGCTCGCCGCGCGCGTGGGCCACAGCCTGACCGCGGTGGTCGACGACCCGGTGGACGGCCGGGTGGCGATGCGGATCTACACCCCCGCCGTCGAGGTGCCCTTCGCCGGGCGGGCCAGTATCGGCGCCGCCTGGTGGCTCAACGAGCAGCTCGCGCCGGTGAAGGTCATCGACGTCCCGGCCGGCCCCGTCGAGGTCGCCCTCACCGAGGGGCTGACCTGGGCCCGCGCCCGCGCGTCCTGGTCGCCGACCTTCGAATTCCACCAGTTCGAGGATCCGGAGCTGATCGCCACCCTGGACCCGGCCGACTTCCCGGGCGGCCAGCATTACTGCTGGGCCTGGACCAATGAGCCCCGCGGCGCCGCCCGCGCCCGAATGTTCGCCCCCGGCCTGGGAATTCCCGAGGACGAGGCCACCGGCGCGGCCGCCATCGCGCTCACCGCGCTGCTCACCCGGGGCCTGCACATCACGCAGGGCCAGGGGTCACAGCTGTTCACCGAATGGGACTCCGACGGCTGGGCCCGCATCGGCGGCCGGGCCGCCGCCGATCACCCCATCGTGATCTAGCCCGCTCCCGGGGGATCAAGCAGCGGGGCCGATGCGTCGAGCGGCCGGTCGGCCGCTCAGCCCAGCGCGCTGGCGAACCGCGCGGCCATCTGCACGACCTCGGCCTCGGTGATGACGAACGACGGCGAGATCTGCAGCGCGCCCTGACCGGCCGCACGGGTCGAGACACCGTGCGCGCGCAGGGTTTTCACCATGCCCAGCGCCTCGCCCGGGTCGGCGAGCTGGACCGCGGCGACCGCGCCCAGACCGCTGCGCACCTCGGCCACGCGCGGGTGGTCCGCCAGCGGCGAGAAGTGCTCGTGCAGTAGCGCTTCCAGGTTCTTGCTGGCTTCCAGGAGGTTCTCGCGCTCGAAGATGTCGAGGTTGGCCATGGCCGCGGCGGCCGCACCGGCGTGGCCGCCGTAGGTGTAGCCGTGCCGCCACCACACGCCGCCGGAGAAGAACGGCTCGGCGATGCGGGGCGCGATGAAGACCGCGCCCATGGGGACGTAGCCGGAGGTGAGGCCCTTGGCGGTGGTCATCAGGTCCGGTTCCAGGCCGAAACGCGAGGAGGCGAACCAGGATCCGCCGATGCGGCCGAAACCGGTGACGACCTCGTCGGCGACGAACAGGATGTCGTTGTCGCGGCAGATCTGCCGGACCTCGGCCAGGTAGCCCTCCGGCGGCAGGTAGACCCCGCCCGCGCCGATGATGGGTTCGGCGAAGAAGGCCGCGATGCGCTCGGCGCCGAGCTCCTCGATCAGCGCGGTCAGCGCCTTGGCCTGATCCCATTCGATGGTGCGGGTGTCGGGCATGAAGACGCCGGTGTAGCCCTCGCCGTTGACCGGGATACCGGCCAGCGAGGTGCCGCCGACGTGCATGCCGTGGTACGCCTTCTGCCGGCCGACCAGGATGGTCTTCTCCGGGCGGCCCATCTCCTGCCAGTAGCGGCGGGCCAGCTTGGCGGCGGTGTCGATGCCATCGGAGCCGCCCGAGGTGAAGAAGATCTTGCTGCCCGGCACCGGGGCGAGCGCGGAGAGCCGCTCGGCCAGATCGCGGGTCACCGGGGAGACCAGGTCGCCGAAGTTGGAGTAGTGCGCGACCTGGGTCAGCTGCGCGGCCACCGCGTCGGCGATCTCGCGCCGGCCGTGGCCGACATTGGCGAACCAGAGTCCGCCGGTGGCATCGAGATACTCGGTGCCGCTCTCGTCCCAGATGCGCGCGCCCTCGCCGCGCGCGACCACGAACGCCCCGTCCCGCTCGACCGCACCCATATCGGCGAAGCCATGCCACAGCGAACCCATCCAGAGCACCTCCATCACCCGATACCGGCCGCCCCCAACCGGGCGAACCGACCTTTGCTCACCATCTAACCCGTACGACGGTGAACAGGTCGAACGGCCCCCGGCTGCGCCGCGACGGGCAGCGGGCTCATCCGGCTGCGGCCGCCACGAGCATGTAGGCGGTGCCCAGGTCCATCACCAGATGCGGCACCACGGCCGGCGCTCCCGCCGGGCCACCGGGGTGCGGGAACACTCCCGGCAAACGGCGGCGCAAGCCCGGCGTCAGCATGACCGCGGCGTCGAGCGCGAACAGCGCCGCCAGCGCCAGCAGCGGAGCGGGCGCGGGTCCCCCGGGCCCCGGCACACCGTGCTCGTGCACTCCGTGCCCGCTCATCGCGTACAGCATGGCCGCGGCCGCCAGCACGTGATACGCGAACGCCCCGGCGGTTCCCGCGCCGGCGTCCCCGATCCCGTTGCGCCACCGCAGCATCCGCTCACCCAGCACCAGGGTGTACACGACCACCATGGCCGTCAGCACCCCGCGCACCGCGTGCGCGTCGACGGCCGTCGGAAACACCAGCATTCCCACCATGACCAGGCACATCACCAGATGCGCGGCATCGGATTCGCGATCCGCGCGCGGCCCGTCGCAGCCGACCGGCCGCGCCCGGGCCAACCTGGCGACCACCAGGGCGGCGGCCAGGCAGAAGGCGATCACCGCACTCCACCGCACCAGCCCGTACTGCTCCACGAACAACCCCACGCCCCACCACCTCTCACCGCGGCGACCGGCTCCCCCTCCATGCTGACAGCATCGGCGCGCGCCGCCCGGAATTTGCGCTGCCGAATCCCCCGCCCGCACACCGCCACTCGTGACCGATCACCCGGCCGATTCACTCCCCCGGCCGCCCTGAAACGTTCGTATCGAGGCCATGAACAGAGGAGTCACGCCATGCGACACAACCGAGCCGAGCGCCCGCGCCGAACCGGCGAACCCGTCGACCCGATCGCCGATCTGCGGGCGAATGTGAACCTGCTGCGCTATTCCGTCGATCAGATGACCGAGGCGATGAAGGGCATCCTGCAGGAGATGCGCGGCTTCGACGCGCGCCTGAGCGCCCTGGAGGCCGGTCTCGCCGAGCGCTGAGCGGACCATGCTGAGCGCGGGGCGGACCATGCCGAGCGCGGACCTGGCAACGGCCCGGAGCCTTGCGGCTACCGGGCCGTCTTCAAGCTTCGGGCCGCCGTGCACGTATCCGACGCCCCGCGCCGGCACTCTCGGAAATGTGCACTTCACGGTTCGCCCCACGACGCTCCGAACACCGGCCGGGTAACCCGACAAGATCACGAAACCCTTCCGGCCACACCGAGTGTGGCCGGAAGGGCGGCCGCGCACGGGACACACCGGGGCCGACGGCACGCCAGGTCGGCGAGTTGGCGCTCCAGGTCAGTCACCGCACGGCCCGGGGCGGCGGCTCGCTAGCCTGGCGACATGCGGATTGTGGTCGATGATCTGACCGGGCCCGAGGTGGTCGGTCTGCTCGAGGCGCACGTGGCCGAGATGCTGGCGAACTCGCCGGAGGAGAGCATGCACGCGCTCGACGTGGCGGCGCTGCGCAAGCCGGAGATCACCTTCTGGTCCGCGTGGGACGGGACCGAGCTGGCCGGGTGCGGGGCGCTCAAGGAGCTGGATCCGACGCATGCGGAGATCAAATCCATGCGGACCACGGCCGGGTACCGCGGGCGCGGGGTCGCGTCACAGTTGTTGCGGCACATCCTCGCCGAGGCCGGTGCGCGCGGGTACGCGCGGTTGAGTCTGGAGACCGGATCGTCGGAGTTCTATCGGCCCGCGGTGCGGCTGTACGAGCGTTACGGGTTCGAGCGCTGCGGGCCCTTCGCGGACTACGCCGCGGACCCGCACAGTGTGTTCATGACCCGCGTGCTCTGAGCCGGCGGCGTCAGCGGCGGGCGACCGCCCGGGGTATCAGGCCGGTCACCGCGGCCACGATGACGCCGAGGATCGCGAAGACCACCGCCATCACCACCAGGCCGATGGTCAGCGACCCGTAACCCTGGTCACGCGGGTCGATGAACGGGTAGGGGTACCAGTCGGCGAAGGGGCCGCGGATCAGGGTGTACGCGCCGTAGGCCAAGGGGTAGGCGAGCCAGCCCAGGACGAGTTTGACGGTCGGCTTGATGCCGGGCGCGAGCACCAGCAACCAGTCCGCGATCAGCACGATGGGGATCAGCCGGTGCAGGATGTCGTTGATCCACTTCTCGGTCAGCTGGACGTCGATGTTCGACAGCAGCACCGCGTAGATGATGAGGGTGATCGTCAGGTAGAGGGTGGCCGCGCCGCGCACCAGTTCCCAGCGGCGGCCCGCGGGGTCGCGCAAGCCGCCGACCAGCAGAACGATGACGCCGATGACATTGGACTGGATGGTGAAGTAGCTGAAGAAGTTCAGGTGCGAGTAATTCGGATTATCCAGGTTCCGCAGCGGGATCCAGACCAACGCGACGACCCCCACGATTGCGAAGACGACGCGCAGCGCCCGGATCCACAAGGGCGTACCACCTCTGACGACCATGGCCCAGATCGTCGCATGAGGATCCGCTCGAATGCGGACGATACGCCGATGCGGCACACTTCCGGCAAGCCCGCGGCCGGGCGATCCGAGACCGCGCCGACCGGCACGGACCGACTCTTCGCTATCGTTGACAGTGCAATGACCAGGACCGCCGCCACCTCTCGCGAGCTTCGTTCCCGCCTGGCCGATCTCTCGATCCGCGACGAACATCGCTTGCGTCGCAGGCTCGACAAGGCCCGCGGCGGCGATCTCACCTCCCTCGAAGCCGAATTCGACGCCGCCCAGCGCCGGGTGGAATCCCGCCGGGCCGCCGTCCCGGCCATCACCTATCCCGAACAGCTACCGGTCTCCGCGCGGCGCGACGATATCGCCGCGGCCATCGCCGCGCACCAGGTCGTGATCGTGGCCGGTGAGACCGGTTCGGGCAAGACCACCCAGCTGCCCAAGATCTGTCTCGAGCTCGGGCGCGGGATTCGCGGCACCATCGGCCACACCCAGCCGCGACGGCTGGCGGCGCGCACGGTGGCCGAGCGCATCGCCGAGGAACTGCACACCGAGCTCGGCGATGTGGTCGGCTATACGGTCCGGTTCACCGATCAGGCGTCCGATCGCACGCTGGTGAAGCTGATGACCGACGGCATCCTGCTCGCCGAGATCCAGCGCGATCGACTGCTGCGCCGCTACGACACGATCATCATCGACGAGGCGCACGAGCGCAGCCTCAATATCGACTTCCTGCTCGGGTATCTCAAGCAGTTGCTGCCGCAGCGGCCGGATCTGAAGGTCGTCATCACCTCGGCGACCATCGATCCGGAGTTGTTCGCGCGGCACTTCAGTGACGAGAACGGCACGCCCGCACCGATTGTCGAGGTCTCGGGCCGGTCCTATCCGGTGGAGGTCCGGTATCGGCCGCTGTCGCTGGAGGTTCCGGTCACCTCCGAGGATCCCGACGACGAGGACACCGCGATCGTCGACCGCGACCCCACCGACGCCATCGGCGACGCGGTGCGGGAACTGCAGGCCGAGGGCGATGGCGACATCCTGGTCTTCCTGTCCGGCGAACGCGAGATCCGCGACACCGCCGACTCGTTGCGGGATATGCGGCTACCGCGCACCGAGATCCTGCCGCTGTACGCGCGGCTGTCGGCGGCCGAGCAGCACAAGGTGTTCGAGGCGCATACCGGGCGGCGCGTGGTGCTGGCCACCAATGTGGCCGAGACCTCGTTGACGGTGCCGGGCATCCGCTACGTGATCGACCCTGGCACGGCCCGCATTTCGCGCTATTCGATGCGCACCAAGGTGCAGCGGCTGCCGATCGAGTCCATCTCGCAGGCCTCGGCGCGGCAGCGGTCGGGCCGCTGCGGCCGAGTCGCCGACGGTATCGCCATCCGCCTGTACTCCGAGGACGACTTCGAATCCCGGCCGCAGTTCACCGAACCGGAGATCCTGCGCACCAATCTGGCCGCCGTCATCCTGCAGATGACCGCGCTCGGACTCGGCGACATCGAGGGCTTCCCGTTCGTCGAACCGCCGGACGGCCGCGCCATCCGCGACGGCATCGCGCTGCTCGAGGAACTGGGCGCGCTCGCCCGCGCCGAGGCCGACGCCTCCGCGCGGCGCGAGATCCCCGACGCCGGACTGGTCCTCACCCCGATCGGCCGCGAGATGGCGCAGATCCCCGTCGATCCGCGCATGGCCCGCATGCTGGTCGAGGCCAACCGCGGCGGGTGCCTGTCCGAGGTCCTCATCATCGTGGCGGCGTTGTCGATCCAGGACGTCCGCGAACGACCGGTCGAGCATCAGCAGGCCGCCGACACCAAGCACGCTCGCTTCACCATCGAGGGCTCGGACTTCCTGTCGTACCTGCGTCTGTGGGACTACCTGCGCGAACAGCGCAACGCCCTGTCCTCCAACCAGTTCCGCCGGATGTGCCGCGACGAGTTCCTGCACTACCTGCGCATCCGCGAATGGCAGGACCTGCACGGCCAGCTGCGCACCATCACTCGCGGGCTGGGCTGGAACGCCGAGGGCTCCGACGCCCAATTCGACCGCACCGCAACCGCGTCCGACGACAGCGGCGACACCGGCCGCGGTCGTCGCGGTCGCGGCTCCGGCCGGGCGGGGGATGCGGCGTCCG
>NZ_JBSGCY010000096.1:0-26607 GCF_053602115.1 Nocardia sp. NPDC004582
GGTCAGTCGACCCCGGCCCAGCCCGCGGTCGTCACCCCGCAGCAGGACGCGGCCACCCCGCCCACGACGCAGCCGGGCACCACGGTGCCGGCGCAGCCGGGCACCCAGCCGGTCAAGCCGAACGACCGCACCGCGGACCCGGCGGTCACCACCCCGGCGCAGAACCCGGACGCCGACACCATGACCGGCCCGCAGACGGTCACCCCGCAGGCGAAGCCGCAGTGGCAGTCGCCCGCGGTGGACGCGGCCCCGGCCGCCCCGGTGGTCGCCATGGCCGGTCCGCACTCCGAGCTCGGCGTCAACCTCGACGGCGGCGCGGTGCTGCCGGGCTGGGCCGCCAACACCCACCACTTCAGCAACCTGGACGGCTACGTCGGCACCATCGGCTACACCACGCCGGGCGGGCTGGGCGAGGCCGGCATGTCGCTGGACTTCACCACGGTCAACCAGATCAAGGTGACGGCGTTCGCGGGCAGCGGCCCGGACAACGATCAGAAGGTCGAGTTCGTGCTGGACACGGCCGCGGCCAACGCCGCCAAGGCCAATGCCGAGAACTTCATTCGCCTGCTTCCGGGCGGCGCCACGGTGCTCGAGGCCGCGGCCCAGATTGGTAGGCTCCCCGAAGGCGAGCGGCCGTCGCAGTCCATCGACATCGGTGGCGTGACCGCGCAGACGGGTGGTTCGGTCCAGTACTGACCGGACCGTTCGACACCGGAAAACGGTGCCGGTAGGAGCAGTGTCGTCGCGTGGGGCGGTCGGTAGCGACCGCCCCACGCGTCTGTGGCGAAAGGACGGGTGATGGTTTCGGGCAAAGACGAATCCGCGGACCGTCAGGCATCTCAGGGGGGAGCGCCGGAGTCCGAGTTCGGGCCCTCGCTCAATGATTTCGGGCCGTCCCTCAACGATTTCGGCCCGGCCCCGGTCGCCGACGGGCCGGGCTGGAGCCCGGCCCCGGGACCGCAGAGCCCCGATCTGGCCTGGCGTCCCGCGGGCGCGCCGCAGTTCCGCGCACCCGATGCGTGGCAGCCCGCCACCGGGCAGTATCCGGCCGCGACCGGACCGTCCACGGGCCAGTATCCGGCCGTGAACCCGGTGGCGCAGGCTCCCGGTACCCCCGATGTCGAAGAGACCGTCAAGATCCCGTCTGGCGGGCCGCGATCGGCGGCGGTGGACGTGGAGCGGACGACCAGGATCTCTGACGCCGATTCGGCGGCCGCGGAACGGAATTCGGCCCCGGCCGACACCGACGGATCCGCCGACTCCTGGTGGCGGTCCGCGCCCAGCGGCTTCCCGCCCGCGCCGCCGTCGGAATCGGCCGCGGGGCAGCCGGAGTCGCTGTCCTGGGCCGACGATCCGATCGCCAAGGCGCTGGCGCCGAAAACCACTGCGCCGCAGCGTAAGCCGGAACCCGAGCCGCGGCGTTCGTGGCGCAAGATCGGGCTGATCGCCGGCGCGGCGGTGACGGTGCTCGCGGTGGCCGGCGGCGTCATCTTCGCGCTGTCCCGGGGCGGCGCCGACACCGCGCCGACGGCCGGGGTCACCACCGGCAAGCCCTCGCCCTCGGTGGCGGCGCTGAGCTGCCCGGCCAAGCGGGACGGCAAGCTCACCATCGGCAACGGCGTCGGCGGCACCGGCAGTGGCGTGGACGCGATCCTCGGTTTCCAGTACGCCTTCTACGTGGACCGCAGCGGTGTGAAGGCGCACTCCTTCGTGGTGCCCGGCGCGACCACCGTGGCGCCCGCCGAGGTGATGCAGGCCAAGGGCATCGATCAGCTCAAGCCCGGCACCACCTATTGCCTGAAGATCGTCGAGACCGGCCCGGAGGCCTATGACGTGGACATCACCGAGCACCGGGTGGACGGCACCACCGAGGTGTACGTGGAGCACATCAGAACCACGGTGGTCGACGGTAAGCATCTGATCCAGTCGATCGAGTAGCCCGCTCGAGCGGGTCGGGACCGTGTCGGTCCAGGCCCTGGAAACTGGACCCGGATTCCCAATATTCGGGACGGTGATTTCATATTCTGGTCGCCGTGTGACATGGTGGGTTTTCGCATACCCCGGCGTTCCCTCGGAGGTGGTTCATGTCCGCGACCTTCCCGCCCCTCGCGCGGCGGCTCGACGGCCTGCAGAGTTCGGCGATCCGTGACCTGCTCAAACTCACCTCGCGCGCGGACATCATCAGCTTGGCCGGAGGATTGCCCGACGCCGAACTCATGCCCCGCGACCGGATCGCCACGGCCGCCGACGCCGCCCTGTCCGACCGGGCCCGGCTGCAGTACACCGAGTCGCCCGGCTGGGGTCCGCTGCGCGAGGTGCTGGCCGTCCGCGAGTCCGCCCGGCTGGGCCGCCCGGTGCCGGTCGAGGAGATCTTCGTGACCCACGGCTCGCAGCAGGCGCTGTCGCTGCTGTCGGAGGTGCTGCTGGATCCGGGCGCGCTGGTGGTGGTCGAGGATCCCGCGTATGTCGGTGCGCTGCAGGTCTTCCGGGCCGCCGGGGCTCGCATCGAGGCTGTTCCCTTGGATGCCGAGGGCATGCGCGTCGACGCCCTGCGTGAGCTCCTGGACGCCGGTGAGCGGCCCGCGGTGGTGCACACGGTCAGCAACTTCCACAACCCGGGCGGGGTCACCCTGGTCCCGGAGCGCCGCCGTGAGCTGGCGGAGCTGGCCGAGCGGTACGGCTTCTGGATCATCGAGGACGACCCGTACGGCGAACTCTGGTTCGATCGGCCCTCACCCGCGCCGGTCGCGACCTACTCGCCCAATGTGATCCGCCTGTCCAGCGCGTCCAAGATCCTGGCCCCCACCCTGCGCGCGGGCTGGATGATCGCGCCCACCCAGGTCTGCCGCGCGGTGGAACTGCTCAAGCAGGGCGCGGACCTGTGCGGTTCGGCGCTCACCCAGCAGATCGCCGCCGACCTGCTCGCCGACACCGATTGGCTTGCCGCCCACGTGGATTCGGTGCGCCAGGTGTACGGCGCCCGGGCCAAGGCGCTGGTCGGCGCGGTGCGGGCCCGATTCGGGGACCGTGTGGTCAGCACCGACGCCTCCGGCGGCATGTTCGTGTGGGTCGACTTCACCGACGGCACCGACACCACCGCCCTGCTGCCGCGCGCCCTGGACGCGGGCGTCGCCTACGTGCCGGGCAACGCCTTCGCCGTCTCCACCGACTACACCCGCTCGATGCGCCTGTGCTTCACCACCTCCGGGGAAGCCACCCTCGAGCAGGCGGTCGATCGGCTGGCGGCGGCTCACGCCCAGTCGTAGGTGCGTTCCACCGCCTTGTTCCACTCGCGTAGCCGGTGGTCGCGGTCGGCGGCCGGCATGTTCGGGGTCCAGCGCTTGTCCTCGGCCCAGTTGGCCCGGATGTCGTCGGTGGAGGACCAGTAGCCGACGGCCAGACCCGCCGCGTAGGCCGCGCCCAGCGCCGTGGTCTCGGTGACCACCGGGCGCACCACCGTGGCGTCCAGGATGTCGGACTGGAACTGCATGAGCAGTTCGTTGGCGACCATGCCGCCGTCCACCTTCAAGGTCACCTTCTCGACGTCGAGGCGCTGCGCGTCGGCGTCGGCGCGCATGGCGTCGATGACCTCGCGGGTCTGGAAAGCCGTGGCCTCCAATACCGCTCGCGCGAGATGGCCCTTGTTCACGAAGCGGGTCAGGCCCGCCACCACGCCGCGCGCGTCCGGCCGCCAGCGCGGGGCGAACAGGCCGGAGAAGGCGGGCACCACGTACGCGCCGCCATTGTCGGCGACGGTACGGGCCAGCGGCTCGATCTCCTCGGCCGAGGAGATGATGCCGAGATTGTCGCGCAGCCACTGCACCAGCGAACCGGTGACCGCGATGGAGCCCTCCAGCGCGTACACCGCGGGCTGGTCGCCCAGCTGATAGCAGACCGTGGTGAGCAGGCCGTGCTCACTGAACACCGGGGTGGTGCCGGTATTCATCAGCATGAAATTGCCGGTGCCGTAGGTGTTCTTGGTGTCGCCGGGGGACAGGCAGGCCTGGCCGAAGGTGGCGGCCTGCTGGTCGCCGAGAATGCCGGCCACCGGGACACCCGCCAGCGCGCCGGAGGTGATGGGGGCGTACACCTCGGAGCTGCTGCGGATCGCGGGCAGCATGGCCATCGGGATGTCGAACTCGGCGCAGATCCGCGGATCCCATTGCAGCGTGCGCAGATCCATCAGCATGGTGCGCGAGGCATTGGTGACGTCGGTGATGTGCTCGCCGGTCAGGTTCCACAGGATCCAGCTGTCCATGGTGCCGAAGCACAGCTCCCCGGACTCGGCGCGCGCCCGCGCGCCCGGCACGGTGTCCAGGATCCAGCGCAGCTTGGGACCGGCGAAGTAGGTGGACAGCGGCAGCCCGGTGCGGTCGGCGTACCGGTTGGGGCCCTGGTCGCCGGCCAGCAGGGTGGTCAGCTCGGCGGTGCGGGTGTCCTGCCAGACGATGGCGTGGTGGATCGGCTTGCCGGTGGCGCGTTCCCACACCACGGTGGTCTCGCGCTGATTGGTGACCCCGGCGGCCGCCACGTCCGACGCCCCGATTCCGCAGGCCCGCAGCGCCTCGGCGATCACGGATTCGGTATTGCGCCAGATGGATTCGGCATCGTGCTCGACCCATCCGGGTTTCGGGAAGATCTGCTCGTGTTCGCGCTGGGCGACTCCGGCGATTCGGCCCTGCTGATCGAAGAGGATGCAACGACTCGACGTCGTGCCTTGATCGATGGCGGCCACATAGCGACGCATTGATCGAGGCTAACCGACGACAGCCCGGCCGCCGGGCTAGTGTGGGCTACGGTAGCGCTGGGTAGCCGAAAAATAGCCCGGAGGAGTCTCCGTATGACGAATCAACCGCGATCGCAGTTCCTCGGCCCCGAGCAGCGCGAAGCTGCCTGGGGACAGCTCGGCAAGGACACTTTCGACGTCATCGTGATCGGCGGCGGCGTGGTCGGCGCGGGCATCGCCCTGGACGCGGCCACCCGGGGACTCGAGGTCGCCCTGGTCGAGGCCCGCGACCTGGCCTCGGGCACCTCCAGCCGGTCCTCGAAGATGTTCCACGGCGGCCTGCGCTACCTGGAGATGATGGAATTCGGGTTGGTTCAGGAGGCGCTGAAGGAACGGGAACTCGCGCTGTCCACCCTCGCGCCGCACCTGGTCAAGCCGCTCAAATTCCTCTACCCGCTCACCCACCTCGGCTGGGAACGGCCCTACGTCACCGCGGGTCTGGTCCTCTACGACACCATGGGCGGCGCGAAATCCGTTCCCGGACAGCATCATCTGACCCGGTCCGCGGCGCTGCGCCAGGCCCCCGGCCTGAAGCGCGACGCCCTCACCGGCGGTGTCAACTACTACGACACCGTCGTCGACGACGCCCGCCACACCATGACCGTGGCCCGCACCGCCGCCCACTACGGCGCTGTCATCCGCACCTCCACCCAGGTGGTCGGATTCCTCAAGGAGGCGGACCGGGTCGTCGGCGTCAAGGTGCGTGACAGCGAGGACGGGCGCACCACCGAGGTGCACGGCAGCGTCGTCATCAACGCCACCGGCGTCTGGACCGACGAACTCCAGGCACTCGCGAAGCAGCGCGGGCGATTCCACGTGCGCGCGTCCAAGGGCGTGCACATCGTGGTGCCGCGCGACCGCATCGCCAGCGACACCTCCATCATCCTGCGCACCGAGAAGTCCGTGCTCTTCGTCATCGCCTGGAGCACGGACCACTGGATCATAGGCACCACCGACACCGACTGGAACCTCGACCTCGCGCACCCCGCCGCCACCAAATCCGATATCGACTACCTGCTCGGGCACATCAACAAGGTGCTGGTCACGCCGCTCACCCACGCCGACATCACCGGCGTCTACGCGGGCCTGCGGCCGCTGCTCGCCGGCGAGAGCGACCAGACCTCCAAACTCTCCCGCGAACATGCCGTCGCCCGCATCGCGCCCGGCCTGGTCGCCATCGCGGGCGGCAAGTACACCACCTACCGCAATATGGCCTACGACGCGGTCGACGAAGCGGCACAGGACATTCCGCTCCGGGTGCCGCCCACCATCACCGAGAAGGTGCCGCTGCTCGGCGCCGACGGCTACCACGCGCTGATGAACCAGACCCCGCACCTGGCCGAGAAGTACGGTGTGCACCCGTACCGGATCCAGCACCTGCTCAACCGGTACGGCTCCCTCATCGACGAAGTGCTCGGGCTGGCCGCCGGGAAACCCGATCTGCTGCAACCGATCACCGACTCGCCCGGATACCTGAAGGTGGAAGCCGTCTACGCGGCCGCCGCCGAAGCGGCCCTGCACCTGGACGACATCCTGGCCCGGCGCACCCGCATCTCCATCGAATACGCCCACCGCGGCGTCGATTCCGCCGACGAGGTGGCGCGGCTGGTGGCCCCGGTCCTGGGCTGGTCCGAGGCCGACATCGAACGCGAGGTGGAGGTCTACCGGGCGCGGGTGCGGGCCGAGATCGAATCCCAGACCCAGCCCGACGACGCCTCCGCCGACGCCTTGCGCTCGGAGGCGCCCGAGGCGCGGCGGGAAGTGCTCGACCCGGTGCCGATCAACCAGCCCGAATCGGTCTGAGACCGCACCCGCGAACCGGCGCCGGGGATGGATTCCGCGGCGCCGGTTCGGCGTTCGGCACGCCCGCGCGAAGGTTCAGCGGACCAGCTTGTAGTTGAACTCCGTGGTGCCCAGCGCGCCCATCAGCCGCACCCACAACGGCAGCATCATCTCGGTGCCGCGGGCGGTGGTGATATCGCCCAGGTCGACGATGTCGTCCCAGCCGAACTCGCGCAGCAGATCGGTGACGACGGCCTTGGCGGCGGCGTCGTCACCGGACAGGAACATGGTGTGGTCGCCGCCCGCCACCCGCTCCGGACGCACCATCACCTCGGCGGTCACCGTATTGAGCGTCTTCACCACCCGCGCCTCGGGGAACGCGCGCTGCACCCGCTCGCCGATCGAATCGGTATTGCACACCGCGAGGAACGGCGGGAATCCCTGCGAGAAGTCCAGGGGGTTCGACACGTCGATCACCACCTTGCCGGTCAGATTCGAGGCCCCCGCACCGTCCAGCGCGACCACGCTCGCCTGCCCGGCGGTCGCGTTGATGATCAACTCCGCGCCCGCCGCCGCCTCGGCCGCGGTCGCCAGCGGAGCCGGGAACGGATCCTCCGACCGCGCCTCGGTGGCCGCCACATCGCGGGTGCCGATCACCACATCGTGTCCCAGCTCTGCCAACCGCGCCGACAGGGTGCGCCCGACCGCCCCGGTGCCCAGGATTCCGATTTTCATGCCGCCCACCCTAGGCCCGGAAACCCAGCCCGGGAACACCTTTCGAGGCCATTGAAACCGGCTCGTCACAGTGCGCACCGGCCCGCCTCCCCGGGGCGCGCCGGTCAGCGGTCCGGAGGGAGCTGGCAGCGGGGACAGAAATAGACGCCCCGCTCGGCCCGATCCGCGTGCGCCTCGTCACCGAGCAGGTGCACGACCAGGTTGGTGCCGCAGCGCCGGCACGGCCGCCGCTGCCGTCCGTAAGCCAAAGCCCGCCACGGCGGTTCGTGCGCCGCCTTCAGCAACACCCGATGCGCCTCGTCCACCAGCCCGGGCAGATCCTCGACCTCGCCCACCGGCGTCACGGGGTGCACGCGCCGTAGGAAGCAGATCTCACTCCGGTAGATATTGCCGATCCCGGCCAGATTGGTCTGATCCAGCAGCGCCAGCCCGATCGGCGTCGCCGGCTCCCGCAGCAACCGGCGCACCGCCTCGGCGGCATCCCAGTCCGGCCCGAGCAGATCCGGCCCGAGATGGTCGGTGACGGTGTGCTCCGCGCCCCGCCGCAGCACCTCCACCAGTCCCAGCGAGAACCCGACAGCCTCCGCGTCCGCGGTCCCCAGCACCAGCCGCGCAGTGAACCCCGGCCGATTCCACCGCTGCCCGGGCGCGAACACCCGCCACTCGCCCTCCATCTTCAGATGCGTATGAACACTCAGCTCCGGCGTCCGCACGAACAAATGCTTGCCGTAGGTACCGACACCCTCGACCTCCTGCCCGCGCAGATCCAGCGTCGCGTAGCGCGGCACCCGGAAGTCACTGCGCGTCAACACCTTGCCGCCGAGCGCCTTTCGGAGGCGCGCGGCGGTGAGGAAGACCGCATCGCCCTCAGGCACGGCCGACTCCGGCGCGGGCCGAGGACTGCGCTCGACCGTTCGAGGCGGGCGCCGCCGGGCGCGAAGCCAGGGTTGCGGCGGCGACGAAGGCTCCGCACCGGGTGCCCGATCGTGGTTGGCGGGCTGCGCTCCGGCGTCGCGCCCCGGCCCGCGGGACTGTGGCCCACGCGCGACTCATGGTCGACTCCGGAGCCGGAAGCCCTTCGGGGTGGCGGCGAAACCGGCCTCGGCGAGGAAGTCGGCGAACGTGTTGCCGTGCACCGATTCGCCGTTCACCCGGTCGATGACCAGCGAATCGACCCGGCGGTCATGAACCAGCCCCGCCAGCGCGGCGGCCGCGACCGTCCGCACCGCCGGATCCTCGGTAAAGGTCAGCAGGGTCTTGCCGCCGCGCTCCAGATACAGCGCCAGCTCGCCTTCCACCAGCACCACGAGGGCGCCCGCCTTGCGGCCCGGCCGATGTCCCGCACCCTCGGCCGCGGCCTTGGGCCAGGGTAGCGCCGCGCCATAGGGATTGGCCGGATCGCAGGAGGCCAGGACCACGGCCTTACCCACCGGCTCGTGCGAGAAGTCGTCTCCCGCCGAGCGGCTCCGCTCGGTGTCGAAGGAACGCAGCCGATCCACCACGTCGGTGGTCGAGAACTGCGCGCCGCCCAGCGAATCCACGAAGTAGCCGCGCCGGCAGCGCCCCCGGTCCTCGAACTCGGTCAGCACCCGATACATGAGCGCGAACCCGCCCGGCACTCCCTCGCTCTGCACCGAACCCCGGGTCAGCACGCCGTAGCGCTCCAGCAGCACATCCGCGGTGGCATGCGCGCGAACCGTATTGTCGGCCACCCGCTCCGGCAGCAACGACCAGCGCCCGGCCACCTGTGGGGAGGAGGTGCGCGCGGGCATCCCGCTACGCGGCAGGTACATCCGGCCGCGCGGCGCGCGCCGGGGAGTCCGGTGCGCGGTGGTGGTGCGAGCGGTCCCCGCCAGCAGGGCGCGCACGGGAGCGAAGGTATCGCCGCCGATGTGGCCGGCCCACACCAGATCCCACAGCGCCGCCGTCACCGCGGCCTCCTCGGCGCCGCTCGCCGAATCCACACCACTACCGAGACCCACAGCGCCGCCGGAACGGATCGAGCCACGGTCGCTCGCGCCCCGGAGGCCGACGCCACCGGCGGACCCCGCGGAGCTGACGCTGTCCAGCAATTGCCGGAAGAAGTACGCGCCCCCGGTACTACCCGGCACAACGTGGTATTCGCCCCTCGGCAACGAGACGCCGGCCGGTTCCGGGCCGCCGCCGGAAGCCGATTCGTCGCTGTGGCGATGGGCGGTGTCGTCCACGCCTGCGTCGGTGGCCCGATCGCTAGCGGCCGAATCCGGACCAGCGGAAACGTAGTTCGGGTTGGCGTCGTCGGAGCTCGCCGCACCGCGCGCGCCGGTACGGCCGGACGCGCCACCGGATGGGGGCAGGGTGCCGCCGATCACCGTGGCGCCCAAGGCCGTCAGCAGGCTGATATGCCGTTCGGTCAGGTCGATGTCGTCGGGTGGGGGGAGGGTCAGGGCCGCCTGTTCGGCGGGATGCAGGGCGATCCAGCCGTCCTTGGCGGTGATGGCGCCGTGGCCGGACCAGATGACCTCGCCGGTGGCCATGAGTTCGTCGAGCATGGCGGGGGAGTAGTCGCGGACCCGGAGCGGGAGGATGAGGGACTCCCAGGCCGAGGCCGGGATCGGTACGCCCGCAAGCTGTTCCACCACGGCCGCCACGCCGTCCACGCCGCGCAGCTCGCCGGTGCCGACATGCTGCCAGGACGGGAGGAAGCGGCCGAGGGCCGCGGTGGCGACCGGCTCGACCTCCTTGCGGGCGGCGGCCAGCGAGCGGCGGCGGAGGCGGCGCAGGACTTCGCTGTCGCACCATTCGGTGCCCGCCGCGCCGGGGGTGAATTCGCCTTCCACCACCCGCTTCTCGAGAGCGAGCCGGTGCAGGGCGGTCGCCGCCACTGCGGGGCCGAGACCGAAACGGTGGGCGGCCTGGGTCAGGGTGAAGGGCCCGTGGGTGCGGGCGTAGCGGCCGATCAGGTCGCCCAGCGGGTCGGCGACAGGTTCGATGAAGGCGGCGGGGACGCCGATGGGCAGCGGGACGCCCAGCGCGTCACGCAGCCGGGAAGCGTCCTCGATGGCGACCCACCACCGCGACCCGGCGAAGGAAACCTCCAGCGCCCGCCGCGATTTCACGAGCTCGGCGAACCACTCCCCGGGATCGTCCACGCACCGCTCGGTAGCCTCGGCGGCGGTCAACGGCCCGAGCAGCCGCAGCAGGTCGGCGAGTCCTTCCCTATCCCGGGCGTGGCGTTCGGGGGTGAGCCGCTGCAACTCCCGCTCGGTCTGGTCGAGCACGGCGGCATCGAGCAGCTCGCGCAGTTCGACCCGGCCGAGCAGCTCCGCGAGCAGACTGGAGTCCAGCGACAACGCGGCCGCGCGGCGTTCGGCGAGCGGGCTGTCGCCCTCGTACATGAACTGCCCGATGTAGTCGAACAGCAGGGAGTTGGCGAACGGCGACGGGGCCGCGGTCTCCACCTCCACCAGCCGGATCTGCCGCCGCGCCACCCGGCCCAGCAGATCCCGCAGCGACGGCAGGTCGTACACGTCCTGCAGGCACTCGCGGACCGTCTCCAGCAAGATCGGGAAATCGGGGAACTTGCGGGCCACATCCAGCAGCTGCGCGGCCCGCTGCCGCTGCTGCCACAGCGGCGCGCGCTTGCCGGGATCGCGGCGCGGCAGCAGCAGCGCCCGGGCCGCGCACTCCCGGAAGCGGGACGCGAACAGGGCGGAGCCGCCGACCTGTTCGGTGACCAGATCGTCGATCTCGTCGGTCTCGAAGACGAACAGCTCCGCGCCCGGCGGATCATCGGTGGTGTCCGGCAGCCGCACCACGATCCCGTCATCCGACGGCGTGGGCGCGGCGTCCACCCCGAACCGCTCCCGCAACCGCGCCCCCACCGCCAGCGCCCACGGCGCGTGCACCGGCAGCCCGTAGGGCGAGTGCAACACCACCCGCCAGTCGCCCAGCTCATCACGGAAGCGCTCCACGACCAGCGTCTTGTCCGTCGGCAACTGCCCGGTCGCCTCCCGCTGCTCGGCCAGCAGCGACACCAGATTCCCGGTCGCGTTCGCATCCAGCCCCGCCACCCGCGAGACCCGCTCCAGCTCGGTCTCCGGTGCCGCCTTGCGCCCCGCTCCACCGGCTTTCGAGGCGCGTGCTCGCGAGCCGCCGGTTTTCGCGGAGTCCGCCGCGGTCGCCTCGGGGTCGTGCCCCGCGGCGAATTCGGTCAGCGCCTCGGCCAACTCGACGGGTTCACGCCCTGCGGCCGGCGCGCCGGTGGCCTTGCGAGCGTTGGTCTTTCCCGCGGCCGCGGCCCGCATGCCGGCCGAGGTTCGGGCGGGCGCGCGGTGTTGTTCGACCGCCTGTCCGGCCTGCCGCACGAATTCGCCCAGTGCCGCGCCCAGTTCGGCGGGCCGGCCCAGGGAGTCGCCGTGCCAGAAGGGGAGTCGCCCGGGTTGGCCGAACGCGGGTGTCACCAGGACGCGGTCGAAGGTGATCTCCTCGATCCGCCAACTCGTCGCGCCGAGCGCGAAGACGTCGCCGACCCGCGACTCGTAGACCATCTCCTCGTCGAGTTCGCCGACCCGGGAGGCTTTTTCGCCGACCATGAACACCGGGAACAGGCCGCGATCCGGGATCGCGCCACCGGAGGTCACCGCGAGCCGCTGCGCGCCCGGACGGCCGCTGAGCGTTCCGGCGTCGCGGTCCCACACGATGCGGGGCCGCAGCTCGGCGAACTCGTCGGAGGGGTAGCGGCCCGCCAGCAGGTCCAGCACCGATTCGTAGGCCGAACGAGGCAGCGCCGCATAGCTTCCGGTGCCGCGGACGGTGTCGAACCAGGCGTCGGCGTCGATGGGTTCCAGCGCGCAGGCCGCGACCGTCTGCTGCGCCAGGATGTCGAGCGGATGCGCCGGGATCTGGAGCTGCTCGATCTGCCCGGCCACCATGCGCTGCGACGCCACCGCGCAATGGATGACATCGGTGCGGTGCTTGGGAAAGATGACGCCCCGCGAGATCTCGCCCACCTGATGCCCGGCGCGGCCCACCCGCTGCAGACCGGAGGCCACCGACGGCGGTGCCTCCACCTGCACCACCAGCTCCACCGCGCCCATGTCGATGCCGAGTTCGAGGCTGCTGGTGGCGACCACGCACCGCAGCCGCCCGCTCTTGAGGTCGTCCTCGATGAGCGCCCGCTGCTCCTTGCTCACCGACCCGTGATGGGCGCGCGCCAGCAGCGTCGTGGCGCCGTGGATCACCTCGGTGGAGGCCCCCAGCTGCGCGGGCGGCCCGTGCTCGGTGCCGACGGATTCCCCGATCCGCGCCGCGTACGCCTCGTTCAAACGCGCGGTGAGCCGTTCGGAGAGCCGCCGCGAATTCGCGAACACGATCGAGGACCGATGCTCGAGCACCAGATCCACGATCGCCTCGTCCACGTGCGGCCAGATCGAGCCGGGCTGATCCGAATCCTCGGCTCCCGCATCGGGTTCGGTCATATCCGGCACCGGCACCCGCACCGACAGGTCGAAGGTCTTGGGCGCGGGCGGCGCGACGATGGTGATGGGCGCGCTCCCGACCAGGAACCGCCCCACCTCCTCCGGCGGCCGCACCGTCGCGGACAGGCCGATCCGCTGCGCCGGCCGTTCCAGCTGCTCCGACCGCAACAGATCCAGCCGCGCCAGCGAAAGCGCCAGGTGCGCACCGCGTTTGGAGCCCGCGATGGCGTGCACCTCGTCCACGATGATCGTGTGCACCCCGCTCAGCGTCTCCCGCGCCGCCGAAGTGAGCATGAGGAACAGCGATTCCGGGGTGGTGATCAGAATGTCCGGCGGCGTGCGCCGCATGCCCCGCCGATCCGCCGCGCTGGTGTCACCGGACCGCACCCCCACCCGGATCTCGGGCGCGGCCTCCCCCAGCCGTTTCGCCGTCTGCGTGATCCCCACCAGCGGCGCGCGCAGATTCCGCTCCACGTCCACCGCCAGCGCTTTCAGCGGCGAGATGTAGAGGACCGAGGTCTTGCGCGGCCCCGGCTCGGGTTCCCGGGTGGCCAGCCGGTCGATGGCCCACAGGAACGCCGACAGCGTCTTACCCGACCCGGTGGGCGCGATCACCAGCGTGTGCTGACCCGCCGCGATGGATTCCCAGGCCCCCAGCTGGGCGGCCGTCGGCGCGGGGAAGGCGCCGTCGAACCACTCACGAGTCGCGGGCGAGAACCGATCCATCGTCCCAGTCTGCACCCGGCCACCGACACTCCCCGCTTCCCCGGACCTTCGGCGCGCGGGCAAACGTGATACGCCCCCGGCGCCGCGCGTAGGCTTCGGACCGTGCAGAAGGTGCTCCGGCTGGACCTGGTCAGTCACGGTATGACCGAGGCCATGCGCAGGGCGCGATTCCCCGTCGACGAACCGCTCACCGAGGCCGGCCGCCGCGCGGTGTCCTCGTGTGGGCGGCTGCACGCCGCGCGTGTCGTCACCGCGCCCGAGCGCCGCACCGTCGAGACCGCCACCCTCATGGGCCTGATGGGCGACGAGGACGACCGATTACGCGACCTCGACGCGGGGGCGTGGCGCGGCGGCGAACTCATGTCGGTCCCCAAGGAGGACCTCTACCTCTGGCTCACCGATCCGAACTTTCGCGGCCACGGCGGCGAGGCGGTCGTGGACGTCATCGAGCGCACGGGGGAGTGGCTCGCCGATATCGCCCTCGACGGTGAGCCGACCATCGCCATCACCCATCCGGCGGTGATCCGCGCCGCCCTGCTGGTCACCCTGGACGCGCCCGCGAATTCGTTCTGGCGCATCGATGTTCCGCCGGTCAGCGTGACCCGGCTGCACTATCGCGGCGAATGGACGTTGCACTTCCGCTAGCCAGCAGCATGGCGCGCACCGCGTCGGTGATCAGCCCGGCGGACAGGCTCGGATCGATGGCGCGCTGAATGCCCAGTCCCAGGCCCAGACTCAGCACCGCGGTGGCGGCGTCCTCGGCCGGCAGCGGCAGGACCAGGCCGGTGGATTCGGCCAGCGCCTGCAATTGCGCCGCGACCGTGCCGCGCACCAGGCTCAGGCTCGACACCAGGGCGGCCTGCAGCGCCGGGTCGTCGCGGGCCACGATGGCGAACTCGAATTCCAGCATGGTCCAGCCGACATCGCCGAGGGTGCGTTCGGCCCAGTCCTGGAAGCGGTCGAGCCGGGTCTCGAGCGTCTCCTCACCCGCGAGCAGTTCGCTGACCTCCCCGAACTTGGTCTCGTGAATGAGGGCCAGCACCTCGAGACAGAGCGCCGACTTGGTGCGGAAGTTGGAGTAGACCGCGCCCTTGGAGTACCCGGCCTCCTCGGCCACCCGCTCCAGGCTGGTCTTGGCGTAGCCGTCTGTCAGGAACATCTCGCGCGCGGTCGCGAGCAGATCCGCGCGGGTGCGAGCCTGGCTCTCGGTCCTGGTCAGTCGTGCCATGGGTGCGATTCTAGGTTCTCCTGGATTTGGGATACCGTCGGTATGTGGATACTAGCCGCAGGGAGGTGGAGGCGATAGTGTGTGAAACCATGAGTAATAGGAACGGGTCACAGCGACGTGGCCTGGCCATCGGCTGCGGCGGCACCGTCGGCATGGCCTGGATCGTGGCCGCGCTGGCGGCGGTCGAGGACGTGCTCGGCTGGGACCCGCGCACCGCCGACGTCATGATCGGCACTTCCGCCGGTGCGGAAGCGCTCACCATGCTGGGCAGCGGGATCGGCGTGAACGAGCTGGTCGCCATGCAGCGCGGCACCTCGACCAACCCGATCCTCACCGCCCACATGCGTTCGGAGCCGGGGCGATTCCCGCCGCTGCCGCGCCCGCGCCTGGGCGCGCCCGGCCGCGCGGTCCGGGAACTGCTGGCCCGCCCCGGAAACGGGCACGCCCTGCTCACCGCGGGCAGCGGATTGCTGCCGCTGGGCGGCGGCGACCCGGCCTGGCTGCAATCCCTCGCCGAGCGCCTCAACCCCGGCCGCGACTGGGTCCAGCACCCGGCGACCTGGCTGGTCGCCATGGACAATGCGAGCGGGGAGCGCGTCGCCTTCGGCTCGCCGTCCGCGCCGGACGCGAATCTCGGTGCGGCCCTGCGGGCCTCGTGGGCCATTCCGGGCTGGTTCCCGGCGGTCCCGATCTCGGGCCGCGAGTTCGTCGACGGCGGCGCGGCCTCCACCGCCTCGGCCGACCTGCTCATCCCGGCCGGGCTGGACGAGGTCGTGGTGATCGCGCCGATGGCCTCCACCGGCCGCCTGCCCGTCACCAGCGCGGGCCACCTGTTCGAGCGGCAACTGCGAAACCGCATGAGCGAGAAGCTCGATGCCGAGATCGCGCTGCTGCGCGCGAGCGGGGTCAGGGTGCTGCGCATCGACGCCACCGCCGATGACCTCGCGGTGATGGGCCCGAACTTCATGGACGGCCGCCGCCGTCTTCCCACCTTCGAACACAGCCTCGGCAGCATCCGCAGCCGGGTCGAGCAGGGAGTTTTCGCGTGAGCATCCTCGGAAACGGTTACCCGGCCATCGATCTCGCCGGTGCGCGAGTCCTGATCACCGGCGCGGGCCGCGGCATCGGCCAGTGCACGGCCGAACTGTTCGCGAGCAAGGGCGCGCAAGTCGCCATCGCCGATGTGGACACCGCCGCCGCGCGGGCCGCCGCGGCCGCGCTGGACGCCCGAGCGTTCGAGCTCGACGTGCGGGATCGGGCGCAGTGGGACCGGGTCGTCGCCGACTTCGGCCGCATCGACATCCTGGTCAACAACGCGGGCGTGATGCCCGCCGGGGCCTTTCTCGACGAGGCGGACGCGGTGGGGCACACCACCATCGACGTCAATGTCTGGGGACTCATCCACGGCATGCGCGCCGTCGTCCCCGGCATGATCGAGCGCGGCCACGGCCACGTGGTGAACGTGGCCTCGCTGGCGGGCAAGATCCCGATCGCGGGTCTGGCCGTCTACAACGCCAGCAAGTTCGCGGCCGTGGGACTCTCCGCCGCAACGCGTTTGGAGTTCGCGCCGCACGGTGTCAGCGTCAGCTGCGTCCTGCCCTCGGCCGTGCGCACCCGCCTGTCCTCGGGCCTCGCGCTCGGCGGCGGCATGCCCACCGTCGACCCGGAGGACGTGGCCGCGGCCATCGCCGGCACGGTCCGCAGCCGTCGCGCCGAGGTCGCCGTCCCGAACTACCTGGGCCCCATCGACGTCGCCCTGGCCGCCGCGCCCGAGCCCGCGGTGCGGCTGGTCCGCAGGCTCTTCCACGGCGACCGGGTCCTGCACCCCGCCGACGCGCAGGTCCGCGCGCGCTACGAGGAGCAGGTCCGCGCGATCAACGCCGAGGACTAGCTACTCGAACCGGATGCCCTGTGCCAGCGGCAGTTCGGTGGAATAGTTGACGGTGTTGGTGGCCCGGCGCATGTACGCCTTCCACGAGTCCGAGCCGGATTCGCGGCCACCACCCGTCTGCTTCTCGCCACCGAAGGCGCCGCCGATCTCGGCCCCCGAGGTGCCGATATTGACATTGGCGATCCCGCAATCCGAGCCGTCGGCGGCCAGGAACCGCTCCGCCTCCCGCTGATCGCGGGTGAAGATCGACGACGACAGACCCTGCGGCACCGCGTTGTGCAGCTCGATGGCCGTGTCCAGATCGTGGTAGGTCATGGCGTAGAGGATCGGCGCGAAGGTCTCCTCCCGCACCACCGTGGTCTGCGCGGGCATGCGCACCAGGGCCGGGCGGACGTAGAAGGCGTTCTCGTCCGGCCCCTCGAAACGCTCACCACCGCACAGCAGTTCGCCACCGTCGGCCAGTGCCCGATCCAGCGCCGCGCACATGCCGTCGTAGGCGCGCTCGTTGATGAGCGGCCCGACGAGAACGCCCTCCTCGAGCGGATTACCCACGCGCAGTTGCCGATACGCCGCCGAAATCCGGTCCAGCAGCGGCTCGGCCGCTTCGGCGTGCACGATCAACCGGCGCAGCGTCGTGCAGCGCTGTCCGGCCGTGCCCGCGGCCGCGAACACGATGCCCCGGGTGGCCAGCTCCAGATCCGCCGAGGGCGCGACGATGGCGGCGTTGTTGCCGCCCAGCTCCAGCAGGCAGCGCCCGAACCGGGCCGCCACCCGCGGCGCCACCAGCTGCCCCATCCGCACCGACCCGGTCGCGCTCACCAGCGCCACCCGCGGATCGTCCACCAGCCGCTCGCCGACCGCCGCCGGGCCCTGAATCAACTGGTGCACTTCGGGATCCGCGCCCACGTCGACCGCCGCCCGGCGCAGCAGCGCGTGACAGGCCAACGCGGTCAGCGGCGTCGCCTCCGACGGCTTCCACACCACCGTGTCCCCGCACACCAGCGCGATGGCGGTGTTCCACGCCCACACCGCGACCGGGAAGTTGAACGCCGAGATCACCCCGGCCACCCCGAGCGGATGCCAGGTCTCCATCAGCCGGTGCCCCTGCCGCTCCGACGGCATGGTCCGCCCGTACAGCTGGCGCGACAGCCCGATGGCGAACTCGCAGACATCGATCATCTCCTGGACCTCGCCGCGCGCCTCCGCGCCGATCTTGCCCGCCTCCAGGGTGACCAGTTCGCCCAGGTCGTCCTGGTATTCGGTGAGCAGCGCCGCCAGCCGCCGCACCACCGCCGCGCGCCGCGGCGCCGGCACCGTCCGCCAGTCCCGGAAGGCCGCGTGCGCCCGGCCGATGGCGGCGTCCACCGCGGCGGAGTCGCTCGCGCGCAGGGTGATCAGCTCACCACCGGTGATCGGGGTGCGGGCCGAGAGCTCACCCGGCTCGGGCGTGTCGACGCCCAGCCGTCGCAGCAGCGTCTCCGTCCGCCGGCGTAGCTCACGGGTCGCGGTATCGGTCAGTGCGTGAGTCATTACATGCTCCAGGTTGGGTTCCGGCAACCGAGTTCGTTTCGCTGGGTTAGCCTTCGCTGATGGCGGATACACCGGCGAAACTTGTACTCGACGACATCGATCGACTGCTGATCCGTGAGCTGATTGCCGATGGTCGCGCCACCCTGTCCAATCTGGCGGAGAAGGCGAACCTTTCGGTGTCCGCGGTGCAGTCGCGGGTGCGGCGGCTCGAGGCGCGGGGCGTGATTCGCGGCTACACGGCGAACGTCGATCCCGAAGCGCTGGGCCAGATGCTGTCGGCTTTCGTCGCGATCACTCCTCTCGACCCGTCGCAACCCGATGACGCACCCGCACTGCTGCAGCACATTCCGGGCATCGAGGCGTGTCATTCGGTGGCCGGCGACGAGAGCTACATGCTCATGGTGCGGGTGGCCTCGCCCAGACACCTGGAGCAGCTGCTGCAGGAGATCCGCGCTACGGCCAATGTCAGGACGCGAAGCACCATCATTCTGCAAACATTCTATGACAAGTAGTCCCGGTCAGGCCGCAGACATTCGGGTGACGACACGGTCACAGACGTAATTGTTCCGGAACTTACGGGCATTGCCGTAAATATTCATTTACCCTGAGGGCGTGACCCTCGGACTCGATCGGCTCGGGGCGGCCGCCGAAACCACCCTTGTCACCCCCGCCCGGGTGCATGAGATCCTGTCGGCGAGCATCCTCGCCGACGGCTTCGACCTGGTACTGGACCTCAGCGAATCCCACGGCCGCCGGCTGGTCGACGCCCGCGACGGCACCTCCTACCTGGACATGTTCGGCTTCTTCGCGTCCAACACGCTGGGCATGAACCATCCGGCCCTGCTCGGCGACAAGCGCTTTCTGTCCGGCCTCACCACCGCCGCGCTCAACAAGCCCAGCAACTCCGACATCTACACCGTCGAAATGGCGCGCTTCATAGACACTTTCGTGCGCGTGCTCGGCGATCCGCGACTGCCGCACCTGTTCTTCATCGACGGCGGCGCCCTCGCCGTCGAGAACGCCCTCAAGGCCGCCTTCGACTGGAAGTCCCGGCACAACGAAAGCCACGGCCGCCCAGCCGAACTCGGCACCAAGGTGCTGCACCTGACCGGGGCCTTCCACGGCCGCACCGGATACACGCTGTCGCTGACCAACACCGACCCGGTGAAGACCGCGCGCTTCCCCAAGTTCGACTGGCCGCGCATCGACACCCCGTACCTGGGCCCCGACCACCCCGACATCGAGGCCGCCGAACGCCACGCCCTCGCCCAGGCCCGCCGCGCCTTCCGCGAAAGCCCGCACGACATAGCGTGTTTCATCGCCGAACCGATCCAGGGTGAGGGCGGTGACCGGCATCTGCGGCCGCAGTTCCTGCGCGCGGTCCAGCAGCTGTGCCACGAGCACGACGCGCTGTTCATCGTCGACGAGGTGCAGACCGGCGTCGGCATGACCGGCACCGTGTGGGCCTACCAGCAACTCGGACTGGAACCCGACATCGTCGCCTTCGGCAAGAAGACCCAGGTCTGCGGCATCATGGCCGGCGGCCGCGTCGACGAGGTGCCCAACAACGTCTTCCGGGTCAGCTCCCGCCTCAACTCCACCTGGGGCGGCAACCTCGCCGACATGGTCCGCGCCCGCCGCGTCTTCGAGGTGATCGAGCACGAGAACCTGGTGGTCCGCGCCCGCGACCTCGGCCCCTACCTGCTCGACCGCCTGATCGAATTGTCCACCACCCATGCGGAAGTCACCGATCCGCGCGGCCGCGGCCTGATGTGCGCGATCACCCTCGAATCCGCCGCGCTCCGCAATGACGTGGTGAACCGCCTGCGCGAGCAGGAACACGTCCTGATCCTCGGCACCGGCGAACGCGGCATCCGGTTCCGGCCGCCGCTCACCGTCACCGAAGCCGAACTCGACGAGGCCGTGGACGCTCTCGCCCGCGTATTGGGTTGAGCCGCAAGCCGGATCGTCCACTCCGGCTCGCCCGCATTTGCTGAATGATGGCTTTTGCCCGGCCCGCCGGCGTGACGACTCCCCGTGTTCTCGCCGTGAACATCCGTGTCGCCGCCTAGTATTCGACGACATGTCAGCTCACCGCAATGACATGTCAGCTCACCGCCATGTCGGCATGGCACGGTGCACCCTGTGAGCGCGCGGGGTGCACGTCTGGGTCTGATTCTCTCGCTGGTGATGCTGGCCGGTTGCTCGAACGGTGACACCGGCCCCGCATCGCCGACCGCCACACCGTCGTCCACCCCGCCCGGCGCGGTTCCCGCCGCCGTCGAGGCACCGCGATTACTGCCCGGCATGCCGCCGCCGCTCTCGCCCACCGACGTCTACGCCGCCACCCGGGAGCTGAGCCCCGCCGTCGCCGGTCAGCCCACCCGCGTCTACGTCCCCAACAGCGAGTCGCACACCATCACCGTCATCGACCCGGCCACCTTCGAGGTGATCGACAGCTTCCCCTCCGGCGGCAGCGAACCCCAGCACGTCGTGCCCTCCTACGACCTGCAGACCCTCTACGCCAACAACGACCTGCCCATCGGCGGCGGCAGCCTGCTGCCCATCGATCCCCGCACCGGCAAGCCCGGCGACCCGATCCCGGTCCGCGACCCGTACAACATGTACTTCACCCCGGACGGCAAATACGCCCTGGTGGTCGCCGAGGCCGACCGCTCCCTGGACTTCTACGACCCGCACAGCTGGCGGAAACTGCACGACATCGCGGTGCCCGAATGCCACGGCGTCAATCACCTGGACTTCACCGCCGACGGCCGCACGGCCCTGGTCAGCTGTGAATTCGGCGGCCGCATGGCCGTGGTCGACATCGAGGGGCTGAGCCTGCGGCGCATGATCGACCTGCCCGGGGGCGCCTCCGGCATGCCGCAGGACGTGAAGCTCTCGCCCGACGGCCGCACCTTCTTCGTGGCCGACATGATGGCGGGCGGCATCCACGTCTTCGACGCCCAGACCCTCGCCAACACCGGGTTCGTCGAGACCGGCCGCGGCACCCACGGCCTCTACGTCACCCGCGACTCGAAGCGGATGCTCATCACCAACCGCGGCGAGGGCAGCATCTCGGTCTGGGACTTCGCGACCGGGCGGCTGGCCGACACCTGGCGCATCCCGGGCGGCGGCAGCCCGGATATGGGCAACCTGTCCGCGGACGGCCGGGTGTTCTGGGTCTCGGGCCGCAACCACGGCGAGGTGTACGCCATCGACATCGTCGACTGGAAGCTGCTGGCCCGGATTCCGGTCGGGCGCGGGGCGCACGGGCTCACCATCTGGCCGCAGCCGGGCCGGTACTCGACCGGCCACACCGGTGTGATGCGTTGAGCCGTCGCCGGTTCCGGAGGCGACCCGCCCGAACCGAGGAGCGGCGCGGTGAACCGAAGTGTGGACCCCGCCAAAAGCTTGCCGGGATGACTGGCGAGATCCACTATTGAACATTGTTCGGGTTTGCCCGGTGGAGAGGCCGGATTCACTGCTCTACCTGCGGGTTTTTACTGGCGGGTAGTCAATAGCCGTACTCGCGAGTAGCCCCGACTGGATTACGGAGCGGGTCTGGTACTGGTTACACTCCGGGGCATGACGAGTGTCCAGCATCAGCCTTCGCCGGGTTCGGCGGGTGCCCCCGATATCCACACCACCGCCGGCAAGCTGGCTGACCTGCGCAATCGGCTGGAAGAGGCCAAGCACCCGATGGGTGAGGCGGCGGTCGACAAGGTTCATGCCAAGGGCAAGATGACCGCGCGCGAGCGCATCCTCGCCCTGCTGGACGAGGGCTCCTTCGTCGAACTCGACGCGCTGGCCCGGCACCGCAGCGTGAACTTCGGCCTGGAGAACCAGCGTCCGCTGGGCGACGGCGTGGTGACCGGCTACGGCACCATCGACGGCCGCGACGTCTGCATCTTCTCCCAGGACGTCACCGTCTTCGGTGGCTCCCTCGGCGAGGTCTACGGCGAGAAGATCGTCAAGGTGATGGACCTGGCCCTGCGGACCGGTCGTCCGCTCATCGGCATCAACGAGGGCGCCGGCGCGCGCATCCAGGAGGGCGTCGTCTCCCTGGGCCTCTACGGTGAGATCTTCCACCGCAACATCCAGGCCTCGGGCGTCATCCCGCAGATCTCGCTGATCATGGGCCCGGCCGCGGGTGGCCACGTCTACTCGCCCGCCCTGACCGACTTCGTCGTCATGGTCGACCAGACCTCGCAGATGTTCGTCACCGGCCCCGACGTGATCAAGACCGTCACCGGCGAGGAAGTCACCATGGAGGAGCTGGGCGGCGCCCACACCCACATGGTCAAGTCCGGCGTCGCGCACTACGTCGCCTCCGGCGAGCAGGACGCCCTGGACTACGTGCGCGACCTGCTCGGCTACCTGCCCAGCAACAACCGCGCCGAGGCCCCCCGCTTCCCGGCGACCGCCGCCGCGGGCGCCATCGAGGAGAACCTCACCGAGGCCGACCTCGAGCTGGACACCATCGTCCCGGACTCGCCGAACCAGCCCTACGACATGCACGAGGTCATCAAGCGCCTGGTGGACGACGAGGAGTTCCTCGAGGTCCAGGCCGAGCGCGCGATGAACGTCATCGTCGGCTTCGCCCGCATCGACGGCCGCAGCGTCGGCTTCGTGGCCAACCAGCCCTCGCAGTTCGCGGGCTGCCTGGACATCGACGCCTCGGAGAAGGCCGCGCGCTTCGTGCGCACCTGCGACGCCTTCAACATCCCGATCATCACCCTGGTCGACGTGCCGGGCTTCCTGCCGGGCACCGGCCAGGAGTACAACGGCATCATCCGGCGCGGCGCCAAGCTGCTCTACGCCTACGGTGAGGCCACTGTGGGCAAGATCACAATCATCACCCGCAAGGCCTACGGCGGCGCCTACGACGTCATGGGTTCCAAGCACATGGGCGCCGATGTGAACCTGGCGTGGCCGACCGCTCAGATCGCGGTCATGGGTGCGTCCGGCGCGGTCGGTTTCGTCTACCGCAAGCAGCTGCAGACCGCCGCCGCCGAGGGCAACGACGTCGACGCCCTGCGCCTCGAGCTGCAGAACGAGTACGAGGACACCCTCGTGAACCCGTACGTGGCGGCCGAGCGCGGCTACGTCGACGCGGTCATCCCGCCGTCGCACACCCGCGGCCAGATCGTGTCGGCGCTGCGGCTGCTGGAGCGCAAGATGGTGTCCCTGCCGCCGAAGAAGCACGGCAACATTCCGCTCTGAAAATGCGATATGCGCGGTGTGAGGCGCACACTGTCGAATAGGACAGTGGGACTCGTACCGCGCACGATCGCCTCATCCGGGCAAAGATGAAGGAAAGCCGCACCACCCCCGCGGCGAAGACAGGAGGACTGGCGCTGTGACGACCATGGCCGATGAAGAGGTACTGCGCGCCGCCGAACTGGACCTGGCCGCCGATGAGCTCGCCGAAGCCATCGACACCGCCGTCGCGGAGATCGAACCGGCGAGCACCGGCCCGGTCATCCAGGTGCTGAAGGGCAACCCGACCGACCTCGAGCTCGCCGCCCTGGTCAGCGTGTTCGCCGCGGCGTCGGCGAGTGCGGCCGCCGCCCCGGCCGACCGCGGCCCGGCGGACATGTGGGGTCGCCCGACCCTGCTGCACCGCGGCAGTTCTCCGTTCTCTCCCTACGCTTTCCCGGCGCTCTCGCACCTGCGCGACTGACGGCTTGTGACCGTCTTCGTACTGGCGTCACAATCTCCGGCCCGGCTCGGCGTCCTGCGCAACGCGGGCGTCGAACCGGTCGTCCGCGTGTCCCATGTGGACGAGGACGCCGTGGCCGCGGCCCTGCCCCCGGACACCCCGCCCGATCGAGTGGTGATCGAGCTGGCGCGCGCCAAGGCGCTGGAGGTGGCCGGGCAGCTGGCGGGTGATCCCGCCTTCACCGATTCCGTTGTCGTGGGCTGCGATTCGATGCTGCTCGTCGACGGCGCACTCCAGGGCAAGCCCCTGACTCCCGAGGTCGCCCGCGCGCGCTGGGCCGAGATGGCCGGACGCAGCGCTGATCTGCTGACCGGTCACTGTGTGCTGCGGCTGAATGCCGGAGAGATCGTCGGCGAGGCCGCCGACTGCAGTTCCACCACGGTGCATTTCGCCAAACCCGAGCCGGAGGAACTCGACGCGTACATCGCGACGGGGGAGCCGCTGCAGGTGGCCGGTTCCTTCACGCTCGACGGCCTCGGCGGCTGGTTCGTGGACAGGATCGACGGTGACCCGTCGAGCGTCATCGGTATCGGACTACCACTGGTTCGTCGACTGCTTGCCGAGGTGGGTGTCGGCATTGCGCGGCTGTGGGTCGGTGGCCGCGCGTAGTTGCGGCGCGATCCGCCCGGCCGAGGGCGCCAATCTGGGCTCGCCGGTGGCTAATCGGGGCTCGTCGGTCTCGGCCTGACCCTCGCGCCCGTCCTCGCCGGGGCGGCCCTGCAGCAATTCCAGTCGCGCCACGCACAATTCGGGCTCCACGAACGGGTGCAGGCGCACATTCACGCTCTCCCGGCCGCCATTGCGGTCCAGGGCTTCACGCATCAGGCCCAGGTGCACGCCGCACACCACCTCGGAGTGGGTGCGGGCGAGTTCGCGCAGCGGGCACGCGGTCATGCGGATCAGGGCGGATTCGTCGGTCTCGCCGGCCTGGTCGCGTTCGGGGGCGAAGCCGAGTTCCGACATCAGGGTGACGGTCAGGTCCTTGGCGTCCTCGAGCGATTCGATGGGCTGGTCGGCGGCTTCGAGTTTCGAGCCCCAGGCCCGGCCGGCGGTGATGGCGGCCTCGGAGCGGCGGCGCGGGTCGCTGCCGAGCTGATCGGCGAGCACTTGCGCCAATTCCTGATAACCCACCGATCGCTGTACAGCGGTATAGCCGATGCGCGGACGGCCGCGGCCGCGCGGCGGCTGCTGGAATTGACGGACCAGCGATTCCCGGGTCAGCACATCCAAATGGAAACGCACCGTTGTCACATGCTGGCCGGTGACGCGCGCCAGTTCCTGGGCATCGAGAGGCTCGCTGGCGCCACGTAGGATCGCAAGCAGTCGCCGTCGCGGCCAAGAATCGGACATAGCTCACCCCTCCTCTCGAGAGACTTTATCGGATGAAGGTGCGCTTAATTCGCCCAATCATCCGATTCGTGATCTGAAACGAGTTTCGTAACCGCCACATGCCTACGATCGGTGCAGAGAATCGAACCGCCAATACCTAACCCACCACGTGTGAAGGACCACAACGTGCCTGTCGCTCCGGATCCGCATCACTCATTCGGCTCCTACGCACATCCTCACCGACTAGTAACCACAGAGTGGCTGTCGGCAAACATCGGCACGCCGGGACTCAAGATCATCGAGTCCAACGAAGACATATTGCTATACGACATCGGCCATGTCCCGGGTGCCATCAAGATCGACTGGCGTACCGAGCTGATCGATCCGCGGACGCGCGATGTCGTCGACGGCGCGACCTTCGCCAACCTTATGCGGGCCAAGGGCATCGAACGCGGCGACACCGTGGTCATCTACGGGGATAAATCCAATGGCACCGCGGCCGCCACCCTGTGGGTGTTCTCCCTCTTCGGCCACGAGGACGTGCGCCTGCTGGATGGTGGCCGCGACGCCTGGATCTCCGAGGCCCGCGACACCACCTTCGAGGTGCCCGGGGCCGGGCGGGGTGAGTACCCGGTGGCCGATCGGGACGACAAGTCCGCGCGCGCCTTCCGGCAGGACGTGGTCGCGCATCTGGGCGGGCCGCTGATCGACGCGCGCGCGTTCGAGGAGTACACCGGCGAGCTGGTGGTGCTGGACCGTCCCGAGGAGCAGGCGTTGCGCGCGGGCCACATCCCGACCGCGGTCAACATCCCGTGGACCTCGTCGGTGGGCGCGGATGCCCGCTTCCGGCCCCGGGCCGAACTCGATGTCATCTACGGCGCGGTGATGGCCGGTGTCGCGCCGCTGGTCTACTCGCGGGTGGGGGAGCGGTCGGCGCTGACCTGGTACGTCCTGACCTACCTGCTGGGCGTGGACGGGGTGCGCAACTACGACGGCTCCTGGACCGAGTGGGCCAATGCCGTGGGGGCTCCTATCGTGATCGGTGCGGAACCCGGCGCGGCGCCCTCGGTCGTGGCAAGCTCGTAACGCCCGAACCCCCTTCGGGGGATTACCGGTGGAGGCTTCCCGGGAGTCTGGTAGAACAGGTTCTAAAAATTAGGCCTCGAGAGTCGCATGCCCACTCTCTGGGCCTACCCATTGGTAGCCCTAGCCGGGTTCGGTCATTGTTGGCACGATGCCTACACTGCCGACAGACGAAAGTATCCAGAGCACAGGAGGCTCAGTGCCCAACCATGCCAACGCGCAGATCACAAAGGTCCTCGTAGCCAACCGAGGCGAGATCGCCGTGCGCGTGATCCGGGCCGCCAAGGACGCCGGTATCGCCAGTGTGGCCGTGTATGCCGAACCGGACGCCGA
>NZ_JBSGCY010000097.1:0-26502 GCF_053602115.1 Nocardia sp. NPDC004582
CACCGCGCGGCGGTCGTCGGCGGCCGCGGCCCCCCCCCCCCGCTGCAGGCCGGTGCCCGCGGGGCCCAGTTCGGCCAGCACCGTGCCGAATTCGGCGGCGCTGGCGATATCGCAGAGGACGCGGGCCAGATCGTCGAGGGTGGGCCCGGCCGTGCCGGTGACGCCGCCGTCGAGCCGCTCGTAGAGTTCGGCGTAGGTGAGGATGTGCCCGCCGCAGCGGACGGCGGTGCGCAGCGACGGCACGCGGCGTCCGCAGTCGATGAGCATGGAGACCGAGGGGACGTCGTACAGTTCGACCCCATTGGCCCATTCGTCCGCGAGCCGGTGACGCTCGACGGCGGACAGAGAATCCGGCACCGCACGCTCCATCGTTCCAAACCCCCGGGTACTAACTTATGCAACCCTAACCTAATCGATGAAGAGCACGATCGGCCACCCCTTCGGGGATCGAATCGGCGACAACGGTCTGCGATTCGGGAGAAAATTAGGCTAGGCTCACCTACCGCTCGGCCGTTTCGACCGGGCACGCTCGGTCGATCCGGTCGGGCAGAGCAGACAGGAGAGCACGATGAAGTCGCGGTCGTTCACCGCAAGGGCCGCCCTGGCAGCGGTCGCAGGCCTGCTCACGCTCGGGCTCACGGCCTGCGGATCCAGCTCCGACGACACCGCCTCCGGCGGCGGCGCCCCGGTCACCATCACCCACGCGCACGGCCAGACCACCGTCGAGGGCACCCCGGCCCGCATCGTCGCCCTGGGCAACCAGTGGCTCGACACCGCGCAGGCGCTCGGCGTCACCCCGGTCGGCTACATCGACAACATCGCGGTGCTCAGCAAGGGCGCCCCGCCCTGGGAGCCGGCCGCGCTGTCGCAGTCCAAGGCGCTCTCGACCACCGGCAATCTGGCCGAACAGGTGGCGGCGCTGAACCCGGATCTGATCCTGGCCGACCCGTTCATCGCCGACGCCAAGACCTACGGCGACCTGTCCAAGGTCGCGCCCACCCTGCCCGGCCTCAGCAAGGAGGCCGTGACCCCGTGGGCCGACCAGGTGCACGCGCTGGGTCAGGTGCTGCACAAGACCGCCGCCGCCGACCAGCTGGTCGCCGACCTCAACGGCCGCATCGACGGTATCGCGCAACGCAATCCGGGCCTGAAGGGCAAGACCTTCATCAGCTCCTGGCTGGCCGGGCCGGCGCAGCTGATGGTCCTCACCGATCCGAAGGACGGCTCCAGCCGCCTGTTCACCCAGCTCGGCATGACCATCCCGCAGCGCCTGGTGGACCAGGGCGGCAACGGCGGCCGCCTGGCCCTGTCGCCGGAGCGCCTCGACGAACTGAACTCCGACCTGCTGCTGGCGGGCTACTCGCCCGGCCTGGACGAGAAGTACCGCGCCCTGCCGGGGTACAACGACCTGCCCTCGGTGAAGAAGAACTCGATCGTCTTCCTCACCGTCCAGGAGATCAGCGCCGTCAACCAGCCCACCCCGCTGGCCCTGCCGTACCTGCTCGACAAGCTCGAGCCGGCCCTGGCCAACGCCGCCAAATGACCCGCGCCGACCACCGCTACGCGCTGCGCCCCGGCGTCACCTGCCTGACGATGCCGGGCGGCGCGGTCCTGCTCGACCCGCCCCGCAACGAGAAGCTGACGGGCCTGACCGCACCCCAGAGCCAGGCCCTCGAGACCCTCAACCGCGGCCCGGCGACCCTCACCCAGCTGGAGCCCGAAGCCGATGCGGTGACACCGCTGCTCGATCGCCTGACCGGGGCGGGCTGGCTGGAGGTCACCGTCCGCGACGGCGATCGGGACCTCTACACCCTGCGCCCCTTCGCCACCCCGCCCGCCCGTCCGTCCGGCGTGGCGGTGGCCCCCCTCTCGAAATTCACGGTGATCCACCGTGATTCGGAGGGCCTGGTGCTCGAACACCCCACCTCCTGGTGCGACCTGCGCGTCCACGACCCGCGCCTGCTCGCGCTGGCGGCCGGTGCGAGCGCGTCCGAACTCGGCCTGCCCGAACACCTTTCGGCCCGCATCGCCGCCGACTTGGCCTGGGGCGGCTTCACCGCCGACCCGTCCACCGAGGCCGCCGACTTCACCACCCGCAGCTGGAGCGCCCCCGACCTGTGGTTCCACCGCCGCAGCACGCTGGGCTCGCGCACGGTCACCTGGGACAACTTCGGCCCGACGGCGTGGGCCAAGGACGAATTCCCCCGGCTGCCCGCGCACCGCCCGGCCTACCCGGGCGACCCGATCGCGCTCCCGGCCCCCGATCTGGCCGCGCTGCGCGCCTCGGACCCGTCGCTGACCGCCGCCCTCGAGGACCGCCGCTCCTGCCGCGCCTTCGACGACAGCAACCCCATCACCGTGGCCCAGCTGGCGGAACTGCTCTTCCGCACCGCCCGGACCCGATCGGTGGAGCGGACTCCGGACGGCGGCGAACTCCCGTCCCGCCCTTACCCTTCGGGCGGCGGCGTCCACGAACTGGAGCTCTACCCGGTGGTCCGCCATGTCGAGGGCCTGCCCCCGGCCATGTACCACTACGACTCCTTCGACCACGTCCTGCGCCCCGTGGCCCCCGCCGATTCCCCCGAGGTCGAGCGCCTGCTCCGCACCACGACGGCGACCCTGGCCAACGCGTCCGAACCCCAACTGCTGCTGTTGATCTCGGCGCGCGCGGGCCGGGTCATGTGGTCCTACGAGTCGGTCGCCTACGCCAATATGCTCAAACACGTGGGCGTCCTCATGCAGACCCTGTACCTGGCGGCCACCGCCATGGGTCTGGGCACGGTGGCCCAGGGCTTCTCCGACACGGCCGCCTTCACCGCCGCCACCGGCGTCTCCGAACTGGAGGAGTGCAACGTGGGCAGCGTCATCCTGGGCACCCCCGCCGCCTGACCCGGTTGTCGGACCGGCCTGGGAGGATCGATCGCATGACGGTGACCGGGGATGAGGTTCGGGCGGTGGCGCTTTCGCTGGCGCGCACGTCCGAGCAGTTCGAATGGCAGATGCCGACCTTCCGGGTCGCGGGGAAACTGTTCCTGACCCTGCCGGAGAACGAGACCTCGATGGCCGTCCGCTGCCCGATCGCCGACCGCGACGAACTGGTGCAGGCCGAGCCGGACAAGTTCTGGATCGCGCCGCACGAGGCGGGCAACGCCTGGGTCCGGGTGCGCCTGGCCGCCTTGGACGATCGCGACGAGCTGGAGGCCATCGTCACCGACTCGTGGCGCCAGGCCGCGCCCCGGGAGTTGACGGACCCGGCCTGAGCGGCCGGGTCCGGGCGGGTCAGAAGGTGACGCGCTGGTCCTCGGGCATGAAGAGCTTGTCGCCGGAGGTGACGCCGAAGGTGCTGTAGAACTCCGGCAGGTTGCGGACCACCTGGTTGCAGCGGAATTCGTCGGGGGAGTGGGTGTCGGACAGGCCCTCGGCGGTGAGCTCGGGGGTCTGCTTCGCACGCCAGCCCCGGGCCCAGGACAGGAACATGGTGCGGTAGTCCGGGTTGTCGTTGCCCGCGCGCTTCTCGGCGAGGCGGTAGGCGGCCAGGGCGATCTGGAGTCCACGCAGGTCGGCCAGGTTCTCACCGAGCGTGAGTTTGCCGTTCACCTTGTTCTCGGGCGAAACCCCTTCGGGCACGAGGCCGTCGAACTGGGCGACCACCTTGGCCGCGCGGGCTTCGAAGGCGGCCTTGTCCTCCGGGGTCCACCAGTCCCGCAGATTGCCGTCGCCGTCGTACTTGCGCCCCTGATCGTCGAAGCCGTGCCCGATCTCGTGGCCGATGGTCGCGCCCACCGCGCCGAAGTTCACCGCCAGCTGCGCGTCCTTGTCGAAGTACGGCGGCTGCAGATACGCGGCGGGGAAGACGATCTCGTTGTTGGGCGGCGAGTAGTAGGCGTTGACGGTCTGCGGGCTCATGCCCCATTCGGACTTGTCGACCGGCTTGCCGAGCCGGTCCCAGTCCTTCTTGTTGTTGAAAGCGTTGATGGCGAGCAGGGATTGGACGAGCTTGCCGCGGGTGACGGTCAACTTCGAGTAGTCGTCCCACTTGTCCGGGTACCCGATCTTGACCCGCATCTTGTCCAGTTTGGCCAGCGCCGCGTCCCGGGTGGGCTGCGTCATCCAGGCCGAGGTGCGGAAGTTCTCCCGGTAGGCGTTCAGCAGATCGTCCACCATCCGCTTGACCTCGTCCTTGGCCGAGGCCGGGAAGTGCTTGTCCACGTACAGCTTTCCCAGCGATTCGGGCAGCGAGGAGTTCACCAGGTTGACGCCGTACTTCCAGCGTTCCTGCCGCTCCTGCTGTCCGCGCATGACCCGTCCGGCGAACTGGAAGTAGGCGTCGTTGATCGCGATCGGCAGGTACGGCGCGTAGGCGCGGACCACCGACAGTTTCAGATAGTCGCGCCAGATCGCGATATCGGTGTCGGCCCAGATCTGCCCGGCCGCGGTGATATAGGAGGGCTGCGCGACAATCACTTCCGCGAACAGGTCCTTGGGTCGGTCGGTGCACCCGGCCAGCCACGGCTCGAAGTCGAAGCCGCGGCCGAGTTCGGTCAGCTGCTGCCAGGTCATGCGGTTGTAGGAGGCGTCGGCGTCGCGGCGGCGCACCCGGTCCCAGAAGACGGCCGCGATGCGGGTCTCCAGGTCGAGGATCCGCTGCGCCATTCCGCTCGGATCGGCGAACCCGGCGCCCTTGGCGATCGCCTCCAAATAGACCCGATACCCCTTCAGCTTCTCGGCGTACTGCGGCTTGCTGTAGTAGTCCTCCTCCAGCCCGAGCCCGGACTGCGAGATCCCGGGGATGTAGGCGTTGGAGTTCTTGCGGTCGATGCTGACGCCGATCCCGATCAGCCCGCCGATCGGCAACGCGCCCATCACCTTCGCCAGATCGGGCTTGGTCGCGGCCTTGTCGACCTGGTCGAACAGCTCCTGCAACGGCGACATTCCGAGCTTCTCGACGGTGTCCCAGTCGACGCGCGCGTCGTAGAGATCGCGGATCTTCTGCGCGTCCGAACCCGGTTCCGGGTCCTTGATCCCGTCGATGATCTCCCGCAGCTGGTTCAGCGTGCGCTCATTGGCCTCGCTGATCGCGCCGTAGGCCGGCTTGTCCGGCGGCAGCTGGTACTCCCGCAGCCACTTGCCGTTGACGTACCGGTACAGGTCGTCCTGCACGCGGACCGCCTCGTCGGCTCCCGAAAGATCCGGTCCCGTCAACGTTTTCGCCGTCGTACCGCTGCCGCAGGCGGCCAGGGCGGCCGCGGCGGGAACCAGCCCGAGGGCGATCAGGAATGCGCGACGGTCCACGCGCGCCGAACCCGACGAAGTCACAGGCACTACCTCTCGTGAAGCTGCGATACCGACGCGAGGCTACCGGGGAAGGCAGCCCCGCGCGGGGTGTCGCGAGCCGCCCGGTCGCCCGGGCTGATCGCTCAGAGGGTGACGCGCTGGTCCGGCGGCAGGTACGCCTTGTCGCCTTGCTTCACGTCATAGGTGCTGTAGAACTCGCCGAGATTGCGCACCACCTGGTTGCACCGGAATTCCGCGGGCGAGTGCGGATCATTGGCGAGCTGCTGTTCGAGCGCCTGATCGGTCATCTTGGTCCGCCAGGTCCGGCCCCAGGATTCGAACATCGGCCGGTAGTCGGGCGTCGCGGTCCCGGCGCGCTGCTGGACCATGCGGTAGGCGGCCAGCGAGATCTCCAGTCCGCGCAGGTCGGCCAGGTTCTCGCCGACGGTGAGCTCACCGTTCACATGCTGATCGGCGGGCAGACCCTCCGGCACCAACGCGTTGTACTGCGCGATGATCTGCTCGGTCTTGGCCTGGAAGGCGGCCTTGTCCTCCGCCGTCCACCAGTCCTTCAGGTTCCCGTCCCCGTCGTACTTGGCGCCCTGATCGTCGAAGCCGTGCCCGATCTCGTGGCCGATGACCGCGCCGCCCGCACCGTAGTTCACCGCGGGCGCGGCGTTCGGGTCGAAGAACGGCGGCTGCAGGAACGCCGCGGGGAAGACGATCTCGTTGCCGCTGGGGTTGTAGTAGGCGTTCACCGTCTGCGGCGGCATGCCCCACTCCGGCTTGTCCACCGGCGTCCCCAGCCGGTCGAACATGCGCTTGGCGTCGAATGCCTCGGAGGCGCGCAGGGATTCGACCAGGCGGCCACGGGTGACGGTGAGCTTGCCGTAGTCCTCCCACTTGTCCGGGTAGCCGATCTTGGCGTCGATCTTCTCCAGCTTGGCGATGGCCGCCGCCCGGGTGGGCGGCGACATCCAGGTCGAGTTCTTGAAGTTGTCGCGGTAGGCCGCCCGCAGATCGTCGACCATCTCCAGCGCCCGCTGCTTCGCCTCGGGCGGGAAGTGCTTGTCCACGTAGAGTTTTCCGAGCGCCTCGCCGACCACCCCGTTCACCGTGGACACCGCGGCCTTCCACAGTTCGGGCCGCTGCTGCAGGCCCGCCATCTCCCGGCCGAAGAAGTCGAAGTTCGGGTCGGCGATGGCCTTGGGCAGATAGGTGGCGAAGCCGCGCACCAGCGCCAGCTTCAGATATTCGCGCCAGGCGGGGATGTCGACCTCGGCCCACAGTCGCGCCGCGCCGGTGACGAACGACGGCTCGCCCACATTGACCTTGCCGAACAGGTCCTTGGGCCGATCGGTGGTGCCCGCCAGCCACGGGTCCCAATCGAATTGCGGCCCCAGCGCGGTCAGCTCGGCCCACGTCTTCAGGTTGTAGGTGGCGTCGGTGTCGCGCAGTTTCACATTGTCCCAATGGAATCCGGCGATCCGCTGCTCCAGATCGACGACGCGGTCGGCCAGCGCGGTGGGGTCGGCGAACCCGGCTCCGGCCGCGATGCGCTGCATGTAGGT
Source organism: Nocardia sp. NPDC004582 (assembly GCF_053602115.1). Lineage (NCBI taxonomy): Bacteria > Bacillati > Actinomycetota > Actinomycetes > Mycobacteriales > Nocardiaceae > Nocardia > Nocardia sp. NPDC004582. Next base: position 6,846 of record NZ_JBSGCY010000097.1, read on the forward strand.
CCGGTATTTGGCGAGCTTGTCGGCGTTCTCGGGCTTGCGGTAATACTGCTCGTCCAGCCCGAGCCCCGCCTGCGAGATCCCGGGCAGGTAGGCGTTGGAGTCCTTCGGGTCGGGACCCACCCCGAGGCCGATCAACCCGACCCCGGGCAGCGCGCCCATCACCTTCGCGAGATCGGCCTTGGTCGCGGCCCGGTCGATCTGCTCGAACAGATCGTTGAGCGGCGTGATGCCGAGCTGCTCGATGGCGTCCTTGTCCATGCGCCCGTCGTAGAGGTCGCGGATCTTCTGCGCGTCGGATCCGCTCTTCGGGTCGCGGATTCCCTCGATGATCTCCTTGAGCTGCTGCTCGACCCGTTCCTGCACCTCGTCGAAGGTGCCGAAGGACGACTTGTCCGGCGGCAGCTGGTACTCGCGCAGCCATGTCCCGTTGACGAACCGGTACAGGTCGTCCTGGGGCCGGATCGCCGGATCCGATCCGGCCATATCGGGCCCGATCAGCGTGGTCGGTTTCCCGGCCTTGGCGTCGTTCTTGTTGCAGGAGGCCAGCACGGCCGCGGCGGGCACCAGGCCCAGCGCGATCAGGAAGCCACGGCGGTCGAGACCAGGACGCTCGGAAGTCAACGCGAATCTCCTCTACCGGATAATCGGGATAGCTCGTACGTCGCTCGCGCCGACGCTAGTGGACCGGGCTGAGGAACCCCTGAATCCGCGCCGAACCCCCTGATTTGGGTTCGACCTGGGCCTTCGTTAGACTGTTGCGGTTGCCTGCGGGAGCTATGCCCGCACTTCGGCCGCGAACCCACAGTGGTTGTTCTCCCAGTTTGGTGAAAAACCGCTGGCAGGCGCGCGTCGCAAGGGCAACTGACCATGCCCGTCGGGTCGGCAATCCGGCGTGCATTTCGTCCAGGTCTAGGAGGAGCTGAAGTGATTCAGCAGGAGTCGCGACTGCGCGTCGCCGACAACACGGGTGCGAAGGAAATCCTCTGCATCCGCGTGCTCGGTGGTTCGTCGCGTCGCTATGCCGGCATCGGCGACATCATCGTCGCCACTGTCAAGGACGCCATCCCCGGCGGCAACGTCAAGAAGGGCGAGGTCGTCAAGGCCGTCGTCGTGCGCACCGTCAAGGAGCGCCGTCGCCCGGATGGCTCGTACATCAAGTTCGACGAGAACGCCGCGGTGCTCATCAAGGCGGACAACGATCCGCGTGGCACCCGCATCTTCGGCCCGGTCGGCCGTGAGCTGCGTGAGAAGCGCTTCATGAAGATCGTCTCGCTGGCCCCGGAGGTGCTGTAACCATGAAGGTGCACAAGGGCGACACGGTCATCGTGATCTCGGGTAAGGACAAGGGCGCCAAGGGCAAGGTCATCCAGGCCTTCCCGGCGACCGGCAAGGTCCTCGTCGAGGGCGTGAACCGCATCAAGAAGCACGTCGCGGATTCCGCGAACCAGCGTGGCGCCAGCTCGGGCGGCATCGTCACTCAGGAAGCGCCGATCCAGGCCTCCAACGTGATGGTCGTCGACTCCGACGGCAAGCCGACCCGCGTGGGCTACCGCACCGATGAGAACGGCAAGCGGGTCCGCATCTCCCGTCGCAACGGGAAGGACATCTGAGATGACTTCTACCGAGAACAAGGTTCAGCCCCGTCTGAAGACCCGCTACCGCGAGGAAATCAAGTCGGCTCTGAACGATGAGTTCAACTACGCCAACGTGATGCAGATCCCGGGCGTCGTGAAGGTCGTCGTGAACATGGGTGTCGGTGACGCCGCCCGTGACGCGAAGCTGATCAACGGTGCGGTCGCCGACCTCACCCTGATCACCGGCCAGAAGCCCGAGATCCGCAAGGCCACCAAGTCCATCGCGCAGTTCAAGCTGCGTGAGGGCATGCCGATCGGCGCGAAGGTCACCCTGCGCGGCGACCGCATGTGGGAGTTCCTGGACCGTCTGATCTCGATCGCTCTTCCGCGTATCCGCGACTTCCGCGGTCTCTCGCCGAAGCAGTTCGACGGCCACGGCAACTACACCTTCGGTCTCTCCGAGCAGTCGATGTTCCACGAGATCGACGTCGACAAGATCGACCGTCCGCGTGGTATGGACATCACCGTGGTGACCACCGCGACCAACAACGAAGAAGGCCGCGCGCTGCTCAAGCACCTCGGCTTCCCGTTCAAGGAGAACTGATCCATGGCTAAGAAGGCTCTGATCAACAAGGCCAACGCCAAGCCGAAGTTCGCGGTGCGCGCCTACACCCGCTGCCAGCGCTGCGGTCGTCCGCACGCGGTGTACCGCAAGTTCGGCCTGTGCCGCGTGTGCCTGCGCGAGATGGCCCACCGCGGCGAGCTCCCGGGCGTCCACAAGTCGTCCTGGTGAGTCTCGGCTCCTGGTGAGCTGACACTTTCATAACCGAAGGCCCCCACCGAGATTCGTCCCGGTGGGGGCCTTCGGCGTCTTGTCGCGGATGCCACGACCTCAGGGCCGAATCAATCGCCTCAGCTTTCCGGGCATCAGCCGGTCCCTCCCCCATGTGTCAGACCGGGGAGCCTAGCAGACCGTAAGGCCCCCATCGGGATTCGTCCCCGGTAGGGGCCTTCGGTGTTCAGGTCGCCGTTGACCCGCACGTTTCGGCGGCGACCTGACCCTCCCCTCCAATGACGGCCAGGGCGCCACCGAGGGTCAATCCTGTCAATCGGCCGATCCCGGGAGCAAGATCAGGAGCTATCCCAACCTGGTGGTAGCGTCGTGCGCTCTACCCCCAATCTGGGGGAGCTCGATCTCGCACGGCCGCAAAGGGTTCACACATGCACTTCGACACCGAGGTCGACGTCGAAATGCCCTCGCTGGCGGCGTTCGTGAAGCGCCTGCGACTGCGTCGCGGCTGGACGCAGCGCGAGTTCGCGCAGCACGCGCACCTCGGTATCGGCACCGTGCAGAAGCTCGAGCAGGGCGACAAGGTCAGCGTGGGGGACCGCGCGCTGTCGGCGCTCGCGGACGCCGTCTGCGATAACGAACATGAGCGCGAGCATCTGCGCGCCCTCGGTGGCCGCCCCGGTTTCGCGCTCGGCGGGGCCGCCTCCGCCGCCGACATGTCGGCGCTGCTCGACCAGCTCACCTCCATTCCCGCTGCCTGGGTGGTGAATTGGGGCGTGGCCGCCGCGAACGACCAATATCGTCGGCTCCTGGCCGGTATCGCCGAGGCGCCCAGCATCGCCCACTGGCTGTTCGGGGACCCCCGGTCCCGGATGGTGCTGCCCGACTGGCAGACCGAGGCCGCGTACATGGTCGGCATCCTGCGCCACTACTACGTCGCCGCGCCCAGCCTCGGAGCCACCGATGACATCGGGGTCACCGCTGACATCGTCCGCGAATTGTCCGCTCGCCACCCGGATTTCCGCCGCTTCTGGGCCACCGGCGACGTCTACGTCCGCCGCCCCGAGAGCGACCGCCGAGTCTGGTCCCCGGCCACCGCCACCATGACGCTCTGGCGCGAATCCCTGATTCCCGCCGCCTCGGGCTGGCTGGTCATGTGCTTCCCCACCGCGCCCGCGTCCTGATCGCCGAAGTGCCGCGATCGGCGGCCGTCCGCGACCTACACTCGAGTTCGCTCGAGTGGAAGGACGCACAGGCATGCCGGTCGAAGTTGTTGGGGACGTTCGCAAATGGCTCGCGGAGCCCCGGTTCTGGACAGTCGGCACCCTGAACGAGGACGGCTCTCCCCAGCTGACTCCCATGTGGGTGGGGCTCGAAACCATCGACGGCACAGAGCACATCGTGATGAACACCTCCGTGGGTCGCGTCAAGGAGCAGAACCTGCGCCGTGACCCGCGCCTGTCCCTGTCCAGCTTCGACCCCGAACAGCCCTACGACCGGGTCGAGATCCGTGGCCGCGCAGTCGGATTCATCGAGGGGCAGGAGGCCGTCCACGTCATGGACCGCCTCGCTCAGAAGTACCTGAACACCGAAACCTTCCCCTGGCTGATCGACGGCGAGACGCGGGTCGCTGTCCTGATCGAGCCCGATCGCATCCACCGCACCGTCGGCGTGGAGCCCTTCCGCCCGGGAATCCTCCCCGATGGGCGGGTCCTGTAGGTTTGCCCGATCAGGGCATCGGTCCGGTTCCGGTGCCCCCACGGCGGGTTGGGGGGACATCGATGGCCGAAGACCTGGACCCGCAGCGCGCCGGGCCCCGCGGCATCACCCCGGGATCCTCCCGCCGCCTCGCCGTGCTGTTCATCTCCGTGGCGCTGACGGTATCGGCCGTGATCGGCCTTGGTATCGCGGCGGTCTGCTGGAAACTCGCGCACCTGGTGGAGCCCATGCCGCCGGAGGAGAAAACCGACTCCTGGGGCGACTACTGGTCGCTCTCCAGGACCTTCTATCAAATGATCCCGTCGAAACCGAGCGGCACGGGCTGGGCCGGGGCCCACTGCGCGGCCGTGGGTTCCATCACCGTGCGGCCGGGAGACCCGGTCCCGCTGCGGCAGATCATCTGTGACGACCCCGACGACCTCACCACCGTATTCACCGAATACGCGAACCCGGCCGACCTGAGAACCTACCTGGACGCCCACACGGTCCGCGTCCGCGACCGCGAAACCCCCGGCAGCTCAATGGCTCTCCTGCGCCCCACCGACCCGTCGGCCAACTTCGTCATGGCCTCCTACCCGGGCACGGAACTCGACGGCCAGACCATGCTGGTCGAGGCCTCGGCCCCGGGGCGAACATTCGACGATCTGTACGTCAGCTGGTGGTTGTGGGCCCAGCTGAAATGAGCAGCCGCCGAATGGGTTGAGCGCCGCCGCGATTGGCCGTCGGTGCGTGGGCACGCTAGCGTGACGATTCGTCGGAAATGACGGTTTCTAATCGGGGGTGGGTTCCGGATGCGCTGGATCGTGGCCGTGTCGGCCGTGTTGCTGGCCTTGTTCACCGGCGGGTGCGGGCTGATCGATGGCTCCGCGAACAATGTCTCGCAGGGTGATTGCCTGAAGAAGAGCGGTGACGAAGGCTTCGACAAGGTGTCGTGCTCGTCCTCGGACGCCGGCTTCGTCGTGCTCGACCGCGCCGGCAGCGGCAAGGCCCACGACCGGTGCGTGGATGTGCCGGGTACCGAGTACGTCTATACGGACAAGGGCAGCGGCTCGATCTGCGTCGGGATCAAGGGCGCTGATCCGGCCCGCGCCGCGAACGCCGCCCAGAAGGGCGACTGCCTCACCGACACCAAGGGCGGTGCCGTGCAGAAGGCGCCGTGCACCGACCCCGCGGCCGTCTACCGCGTCCTGGCCCGCCCGGACGGTTCCGAGTTCATGACGGATTCGGCCTGCAAGAACGTCGCGGGCACCCAGACCACCTACAGCTACCTGCTCAAGGCCAAGAAGGGCATCGGCGCGTTCGGCACCGGCATCGTATTCTGTTTGATCGCAAAGGATTCCGACGCGACCCGCACGATCGACAACGCGAAGGTCGGCGACTGCCTGAAGAAGACCGGCGCCAACGACGTCGAGATCACCGGCTGCGCCGCCGCCGACGCCAAGTACAAGATCCTCAGCTCGGTCCTCGACAAATCCTTCTGCGACCGCGTCGCGGGCTCGATCGCCAGCTACTCCTATCAACAGGCCGGCGAGATCATGCCGAAGGTCTACTGCCTCGGCGCGCCCCACTGACCCGGCGCGCCCCATTGCTGTGACGCGGACCTCGATTTGGTCGCTGATCAGGGGTTGTCTACACTAGACCGGTTGCTCGGGCACAGCTGTGTCCGCACACGTTCGCGCGTGCGGCGTTGCTCCGTGGCACAAGCGAATCATCCGGTCGGGCAATCCCGGCTGGACCGCCTCGAATTGTCGTAGGCCCACGACCGCCGATCTCAGACGGTGCTGAATGGGAACCGCGGCAGGAAGGTACCGGTCAAACACATGACCATGACTGATCCCATCGCAGACTTCTTGACCCGTCTGCGCAACGCCAACTCGGCGTACCACGATCAGGTGAAGGCTCCGCACTCGAAGCTCAAGGCGAACATCGCCGAGATCCTCAAGCGTGAGGGCTACATCGCCGACTTCCGCACCGAAGACGCGACCGTCGGCAAGACCCTGATCGTCGACCTGAAGTACGGCCCGAGCCGTGAGCGCTCCCTGCAGGGTGTGCGCCGCGTGTCGAAGCCGGGCCTCCGGGTTTACGCGAAGTCCACCAACCTGCCCAAGGTGCTCGGCGGCCTCGGCGTGGCGATTATCTCCACGTCCTCCGGTCTGCTCACTGACCGTCAGGCCAAGCAGCAGGGCGTGGGCGGCGAAGTCCTCGCCTACGTCTGGTAAGGGAGGTAGGAACAATGTCGCGTATCGGTAAGAAGCCGATCCCGGTTCCCGCCGGCGTCGAGGTGACCATCGACGGCCAGAACGTGACGGTCAAGGGTTCCAAGGGCACCCTGTCCCACGTTGTCGCCGAGCCGATCACCGTCACCCGCGCGGAGTCCGGTGAGCTCGAGGTCGTTCGTCCGAACGACGAGCGTCAGAACCGCTCGCTGCACGGCCTGACCCGCACCCTGATCAACAACATGATCGAGGGTGTCACCAAGGGTTACGAGAAGAAGATGGAAATCTTCGGCGTCGGTTACCGTGTCGCCGCCAAGGGCTCGAACCTCGAGTTCGCCCTGGGCTACAGCCACCCGGTTCCGGTCGACGCCCCCGAGGGCATCACCTTCGCGGTGGAGTCCCCGACCAAGTTCTCGGTGTCCGGCATCGACAAGCAGAAGGTCGGCCAGATCGCCGCGGTGATCCACGGCCTGCGCAAGCCCGACCCGTACAAGGGCAAGGGCATCCGCTACGCCGGCGAGGTCGTTCGCCGCAAGGTCGGAAAGACGGGTAAGTAAGCCATGGCACAAACCGAAAAGCAGAAGGCCGCTCGTAAGCCGATCGGCAAGGACGCCTCGACCTCGCGCCGCCTGTCGAAGACGCGTCGTCACTTCCGTCTGCGCAAGAAGGTCGTCGGCACCACCGAGCGTCCGCGCCTGGTGGTCAACCGCTCCTCGCGCCACATCCACGCTCAGCTGATCGACGACTCCGCCGGCAAGACCATTGCCGCCGCGTCGACCATCGAGGCCGATGTGCGTGCCGTCGAGGGTGACAAGTCCGCCAAGGGCGCCAAGGTCGGCGAGCTCATCGCCGCCCGCGCCAAGGCTGCCGGCGTCGAGGCGGTCGTGTTCGACCGTGGTGGTCACGACTACCACGGCCGTATCGCGGCTCTCGCCGACGCCGCCCGTGAAGGTGGGCTGAAGTTCTGATGATCAACACTGCGAACGAAGGGAACGTCTGATGCCGGGACGTCAGCGGCGTGACGGCGGAAGCAACGGTCCCGCCGGACAGAACAGTGGCAACGACAACCGCGATCAGCGTGGTGGCGGCCGTGGCCGTCGCGACGACAATCGTCGGGACAATGCCGCCGAGAAGAACCAGCTCGAGCGCGTCGTCGCGATCAACCGTGTCTCCAAGGTCGTGAAGGGTGGTCGTCGCTTCAGCTTCACCGCCCTCGTGATCGTCGGTGACGGCAACGGTCTCGTCGGCGTCGGCTACGGCAAGGCCAAGGAAGTTCCCGCGGCCATCCAGAAGGGTGTCGAAGAGGCTCGCAAGAACTTCTTCCGCGTTCCGATGATCGGCTCCACGGTCACCCACCCGGTTCAGGGTGAGGCGGCCGCCGGTGTCGTCATGCTGCGTCCGGCTTCGCCCGGTACCGGTGTGATCGCCGGTGGCGCGTGCCGTGCCGTGCTGGAATGCGCCGGCATCCATGATGTTCTGGCCAAGTCGCTCGGTAGCGACAACGCCATCAACGTCGTGCACGCCACCGTTGCGGCTCTCAAGATGCTGCAGCGTCCCGAAGAGGTCGCCGCTCGCCGCGGTCTGCCGATCGAGGACGTCGCCCCGGCCGGCATGCTGCGTGCGCGCGCGGGACAGGGAGCCTGATATGGCACAGCTGAAAGTCACCCAGATCAAGTCCAGCATCGGCGCCAAGTCGAATCAGCGGGATTCGCTGCGCACCCTCGGGCTGCGCGGCATCCGCAAGGTCGTGGTGCGTGAGGACAACGCGCAGAACCGCGGCCTGATCAACGTCGTGCGCCACCTCGTGGAAGTTGAGGAGGTCTAAGCATGACCATCAAGTTGCACCACCTGCGTCCTGCCCCGGGTGCCAAGACCGAGAAGACCCGTGTGGGTCGCGGTGAGGGCTCCAAGGGTAAGACCGCGGGCCGCGGTACCAAGGGTACGAAGGCTCGCAAGAACGTCCCGGTCCGCTTCGAGGGCGGTCAGATGCCGATTCACATGCGTCTGCCCAAGCTCAAGGGCTTCACCAACCCGTTCCGCACCGAGTACCAGGTCGTGAACGTCGGTGACATCGCTCGCGTGTTCCCCGAGGGCGGCGCCATCGGCAAGGCCGAGCTGGTCGCCAAGGGTCTCGTTCGCAAGAACGAGCTCGTGAAGGTGCTCGCCGAGGGTGAAATCGCTGTGGCCGTGCAGGTTTCGGCTGACAAGTTCTCCGGCTCCGCCAAGGAGAAGATCGTCGCGGCGGGTGGCACTGCCACCGAGCTGGCCTGACGGTAACCTGAAGTAGCAACGGCACCGGGCGAGTCGCGAGCTCGCCCGGTGCCGCTGTTAAAGTTCAAGTGTTGTCTGCCAACACCGTCATGGTTATCGGCGTTCTCTCGCTGAATCCGTGGCCTGACCTATGTCGTTAGCCAGGAGGATCTGTGCTTTCCGCCTTCGTGTCGGCTTTCCGGACCCCGGACTTACGGCGGAAGATTCTCTTCACGCTGGGACTGATCGCGCTCTACCGGCTCGGTGCGTCGCTGCCCTCGCCGGGCGTCAGTTACAAGAACGTTCAAGAGTGCGTCAATCTGGTCAACGGCGGTGATTCCGCCGGTATCTACCAGCTGATCAACCTCTTCTCCGGCGGCGCGCTGCTGCAGCTGTCCGTGTTCGCGATCGGCATCATGCCGTACATCACGGCCAGCATCATCATCCAGCTGTTGACCGTCGTGATCCCGCGGTTCGAGGAACTGCGAAAAGAGGGTCAAGCGGGTCAGAACAAGATGACCCAGTACACGCGCTATCTGTCCGTGGCGTTGGCGATCCTGCAGTCGACCGGTCTGGTCGCGCTCGCCTCCCGCGGTCAGCTGCTGCGTGGCTGCCCCAAGGACATTCTCGACGACACCTCGATCTTCGGCATGATCATCATCGTGCTGGTCATGACCGCGGGCGCGGCCCTGGTCATGTGGTTCGGTGAGCAGATCACCGAGCGCGGCATCGGTAACGGCATGTCGCTGTTGATCTTCGCGGGCATCGCCGCCCGTATCCCCTCCGAGGGCAAGATGATCTGGGACAGCCGCGGCGTGGGCATCTTCGCCCTGGTCTGCGCGGCCGCCCTGGTGGTCATCGTCGGCGTCATCTTCGTCGAGCAGGGCCAGCGCCGGATTCCGGTGCAGTACGCCAAGCGCGTGGTCGGCCGGAAGATGTACGGCGGCTCCTCGACCTATCTGCCGTTGAAGGTGAACCAGGCGGGTGTCATCCCGGTCATCTTCGCGTCGTCGCTGCTGTACCTGCCGAACCTGCTGGCGCAGCTGACTCAGAAGAGCACGGGTAATCCGGCCAAGTGGCAGGAGATCATCCAGAAGTATCTGGTGAACCCGAGCAACCCGGTCTACGTGGCGATCTACTTCGCCCTGATCGTCTTCTTCACCTACTTCTATGTCGCGATCACCTTCAATCCGGAGGAGCGCGCGGACGAGATGAAGAAGTTCGGCGGCTTCATCCCGGGCTACCGGCCGGGCAAGCCGACCGCCGATTACCTGAACTATGTCCTGAGCCGGATCACCCTCCCCGGCTCCATCTACCTCGGTGCTGTCGCTGTTCTGCCGAACCTGCTCCTCGGGATCGGGGCCTCCGGCGGCGTGACGAATCTGCCGTTCGGTGGTACCGCGGTGCTGATCATTGTGAGCGTCGGCCTCGATACCGTGAAACAAATCGAGAGCCAGTTGATGAACCGAAACTACGAAGGGTTCCTGAAGTGAGACTCGTACTGCTCGGACCGCCCGGCGCCGGAAAAGGCACCCAGGCCGAACTGTTGTCCGAAAAGCTCGGTGTTCCGCACATCTCCACTGGAGCCCTGTTTCGCACGAACATCGACCAGCAGACCGCGCTGGGCAAGGAAGCCCAGGGCTACATCGACGCGGGCAACCTGGTCCCGTCGGATGTGACCAACCGCATGGTCGAGGCCCGCATCGCCGAGCCGGACGCCGTGAACGGCTTCATCCTGGACGGCTACCCGCGCACCGTGGATCAGGCCGAGGCGCTGGAGAAGATGCTCAAGGGCATGGGCAAGGAACTCGACGCCGTGCTCTCCTTCGTGGTCGACGAGGACGTGGTGGTCGAGCGCATGCTGGCCCGTGGCCGCGGCGACGACACCGAAGAGGTCATCCGCAACCGCATGCGCGTGTACCGCGAGGAGACCGAGCCGCTGCTGGAGCACTACGACGGTCAGGTCGTGTCGGTCCAGGGCGTCGGCGAGATCGCCGAGGTCAACGAGAACGCGCTCAAGGCCCTGGGTCGCTGAATGGTCTTCGGCCGTAAGAGCAAGCGGGTGGTGCCCTTCCGCACCGCCGGTGAACTGGATGCCATGGCGGCGGCCGGCGCTATCGTCGGCCGCGCGCTGGTGGCGGTGCGCGCCGCCGCGAAGCCCGGGGTCTCGACCCTGGAGCTGGACGAGGTGGCCGAGTCGGTGATCCGTGAGGCCGGGGCGATCCCGTCGTTCAAGGGCTACCACGGGTTCCCGGGTTCGATCTGCTCGTCGGTGAACGACCGTGTGGTGCACGGCATCCCGTCCAAGGACGACATCCTGTCCGAGGGCGATCTGGTCTCCATCGACTGCGGCGCCATCCTCGACGGCTGGCACGGCGACTCGGCGTGGACCTTCGGCGTCGGCACCATCATCGAGGCGGACCGCCTGCTCAGCGAGGCGACCAAGCTCTCGATGGAGGCCGGTATCGCCGCCATGCTCCCCGGCAACCGCCTCTCGGACGTCTCGCACGCCATCGAGCAGGGCACCTATGCCGCGGAGAAGGAGCACGGCCGCAAGTACGGCATCGTCTCCGGCTACGGCGGCCACGCCATCGGCCGCGAGATGCACATGGATCCGTTCCTGCCCAACGAGGGCGCGCCCGGCAAGGGCCCCGAGCTGCGGGTCGGCTCGGTCCTGGCCATCGAGCCGATGCTCACCCTCGGCACCACGGAAACCCATGAGCTGGACGATCATTGGACCGTCGTCACCGATGACGGCTCCCGTGCCGCCCACTGGGAGCACACGGTCGCGGTGACCGAGAACGGCCCCCGCATCCTGACGCTCCGCCCGGAGTAACCCTCCGCCGCAATCCCTTTCGCACCCGCCTCGGTCCCGCCGAGGCGGGTGCGGTCGTTTGCGCCATCTACGCCTTCGTGGCGGGCGCGGTCATGTTCGTCCCGTTCGCGCGGTAATCCGGCTGGCGCGACCCCGGGGCTGCCGATACGGTTGGCCGCGAACGGGATAGAGCTAGGAGGGGTCCGTGGGGTTGGGGATCGACGTGGGCAATGACCCGGAGTTGATGCGGCGGATCGGAGACACCGCGGCGGAGTTCCAGCTGGGGGAGCATCGCAAGCATCACGTGGGGCGCAAGATCGGGATGCGGCTGGATCTGTACGAGCACGGCGCGGTCGTGGTGCTGGGCGGGCAGCAGGTCCGGGTGGTGCGCAACGACACCGCGCGGGTGTGGCAGAAGGTGGTGCGGCACACCAGGAATGGGGTGCACACCGGGACCACCCACCACTATCGGGTGACCGATGTGCGGGGCGAGGAGATGCTGCTGACCGAGGCGTTGTGCTGCCCGGAGGAGTGGGGTCCGCAGCTGGTGGAGCAGATCGCGTCGCGGCAGGCCGCGGCGGCGATCGACACGCTGCGCACCGGTGGGAAGCTGGAGTTCGGTCCGTGGTGGCTGACCGCCACGCAGGCGGGCACGGAGAAGAAAACCTTTGCGCTGCAGGAGCTTCGGGGCTTCCGGGTGAAGGCCGGCCAGGTGATCATCGAGGCGGGGGAGGACACCCGCATCACCAAGGGGATCGACAGCTTCCCGAACTTCCTGCTGTTCCAGTTCCTGGTGAAGCAGCTGGTGCCGGGGCTGCCGGAGTCGGCGGGTAAGGTCTTCGGCCGTCGCCTGGCCGTGCGCGGGTGGAACTACGCGTTCGCGGTGATCGCCGTGATCGCGTTCGTGATCTCGTGTGTGTCCAGCTGGCCGGTCGGGAAAACCGAACTGTGCGACAAGCTTTCGGCGGTGCAGAAGTCGGGCTACGAGCTGACCCATTCGGTCAAGGATCTGCGCGACGCGGCCGGCAACTTTCGCGGCGACGACCAGTCGGGCGTCCGCGCGGATAGTAAGAAGTTGTCCGCGTTCACCGGTTCGGGCTTCCACTGGGTCAAGGACGAGGAGCTCGACGCCGCCACCGTCTCCATTCGCGCTGTCTGCCACGCGAATTCCTTCAAGTCCGGGAAGTGACGCCATGAACCGTGATATCCGCAGCCTGGTCCTGGCCGCGTTCACCCTGCTGCTCGGCGTGCTGGCCTTGGTGCTGACCACCAGCTGGCTCTGGCCCAGTGTGATTCTTGTGCTGGGCGGCATCGGCCTGATCGCCGCCCTGGTGACCCCGGCCCGCGAATCGTGAAGTAGTCCGGCCGGTGGCCGGGCCGCTGCCCGCCGATTCCTTGGGCGTGGCACCTCGGGGCCGGGCCCGGGCCCTGGTTCTATGAGGCAATGGCCGACAAGGTTGTTCTCATCACCGGGACTTCCACCGGTATCGGGCTGGCGGTCGCCGCCGCGGCGGTCCGGGCCGGGTACAAGACCGTCGCGACGCTGCGCGATCCGGACAAGGCCGGGCCGGTCCGGGACACCGGGGCCGATGTGCGGCAGCTGGATGTCACCGACTCCGCCTCCATCGCCGACTGCGTGGCGGGTGTGGTCGCGGACTACGGCCGCCTCGACGCCGTGGTCAACAATGCGGGGATCTCGGTGCTGGGCACGGTCGAGCACCTGCCGATGGCGGATATCCGCCGGTCCATGGAGGTGAACTACTTCGGCGTGGTCGAGGTGACCAAGGTGGCCATGCCGCACCTGCGCGCGTCCAAGGGCCGTCTGGTGACGGTGACGAGTGTCGGCGGCGCGGTCGGCCAGCCGTTCAACGAGGCCTACTGCGCGGCGAAGTTCGCGGTCGAAGGCTTCATGCAGAGCTTGGAGCCGGTGGCCGCCACCGTCGGTGTCGGTGTGAGTGTCATCGAACCAGGCGCGGTGACAACGGAATTCGTCACCAACGCCCGCGTCGACATCCCCGCCGCCATCGACGCCGCCGGCCCCTACGCCCCCGCCCTGCAGGCGTACATCAACCGCACCCGAGGCGCGTACAGCACCGCCCAAACCGCCGCTCAGGTCGCCGACGTGGTCATGTCCGCCCTCACCGCCTACCCGGTCGTGTTCCGCTGGCAAACCTCGGACTACGCCCGCTCGTTCGTCGCCGACAGCCTCTCGGATCTCGATGGCTCCATCGTCGCGGGCCTGACCTCCCAGTGGGTCCGCTGAGCGCGGACGTCAGCCCTCCAGCAGGAGGGTGACCGGCCCGTCGTTGACGAGTTCGACCTGCATGTGCGCCCCGAACCGCCCGGTGGCGACCGTCGCGCCGAGTTCCCGCAAGGCCGCGGCGAAGGCATCCACCAGCGGTTCCGCGACCGCTCCGGGCGCCGCCGCATTCCACGACGGCCGCCGCCCCTTGGCCGTATCGGCATACAGCGTGAACTGGCTGATCACCAGAATGGGCGAGGCCAGATCGGCCGCCGAGCGCTCCCCCTCCAGAATCCGCAGCCGGAACAGTTTGTCGGCCAGCGCTTTCGCGGTGGCCTCGGAATCAGTGTGGGTGACACCGACCAATGCCACCAATCCCTGGGGTGCGCCGTGAGCGGCCGGATCTATCCGACCCACGACCTCGCCGTCCACGCTCACCTGCGCCGATGTGACCCGCTGCACCAGTACCCGCATGGATATCGATCATCCCAGATCGCCTCGCCGGACCCTCGGGGCTATTGTCGAGCAGGCAGGCACGCCCCGAATTTCATTGTGCGCCACCGGGAGTTCACGACAGTAGGCTGTGCTGGCACGGATAGCTGGAAACTGGGCGGAGCGACAGTAGTTAGCGATGGCACCTGAGAAAAATGACAACACGGCTTGGGCGGGACTACGGTCGCAGGCCGAAGCGGGGACGTTGAAGTTCAATGCCACCGAGGCAGTGAAGGGCGCTCAGGCGGCCGCCGACATGGTGGGTGTGATGCGGGGGTTCCGCCAATTCGCGGACGCGAACAACCTCGCCGGCCTGAAGGATTTCACCAGGGGACAGCTGTCCTCGTCGGCCGTGCTGACGCGAGGGTTCAACGATCAGGGCCAGGCGCTACTGAGGGCCTTCGACACGCACATCGCCATCATGACCGATATGGCCGAGTACTTCCGGGCCGCGGGGCGGACCTACGCGCACGCCGAGAACCTCTCGAAGGAGACGTTCGACAAGCTGGCCGGAGTCGCGATTCCCGACAAGGCGACGGACCTCGGTCTGAAGAAGCCGGAAGACAGTGTGCTGTCGCACGACCACGACTTCGACGACGACGTCAAGAATCCGTGGAAAGGGAAGAAGACCGACCCCTTGACCATCCACATGGAGAACAAGGACTCCATGTCCTGGTCCGATCTGTACAAGCTGGGCCAGAACATCAACGGTTACAACGACTACTTCGACGCCGGCTCGGTGTGGAAGTACATGTCCGGCGAAGTGGACAAGCGTGTAGGCGAATTCAACAACAAGATTCAGGCGCTGGACTGGTCCGGGCAGGGCGCGGATGGCGCGAAGGGCGCGGCCAAACAGTATGCCGCCGATCTGCAGCCGCTGGTCGAGACCATGAAAGAGGTTGGGGCCAACCTCGAATACGCGGCCAAGTGGATGTACGACACCTGTGTGGACATGCCGGACCATGAGGACGGCGACACCGGTACCTGCGGCAATGACGACCTGGACCAGGAGCGTGAATACTTCCAGGATGACTACGTCACGGGCGTGACGAACTGCGCCTCGGTGATGGCGGTGGTTCCGGCGCCGACCGCGGTGCAGCCCCCGGGTGACAAGCAGCCTCCGGGCGATAAGCAGCCCCCCGGTGACAAGCAGCCCCCGGGTGACCGACAGACGCCACCGGGCGGCCCCAGCGGTTCGGGTGGCGGCCCCAGCGGTTCGGGCGGTGGCGCGAGCGGTTCGGGCGGTGGCGGCTCGGCGGGTCCGGGTGGCAGCCCGAAGACTCCGAATATTCCTCCGTTGGAGAACAAGCCGAACACCGACGGCACGAAGCCGAACGGAGCGAACCCCGACGGCACGAACCCGAATGGGACGAACCCCAACGGCACCAACCCGAACGGGTCGAATCCCAACTCTGGCAATCCGAATTCGGGTCAGCGACAGGGCACGTCGAGCGGCAGCTCGGGTGGTTCGGACATGTCGCAGCTCAGCAGCGCGCTGAGCGCGATGATGAGCGGGGCGTCGGCGCTGGCACAGCAGCTGCCGACGATCCTGCAGCAGCTCCAGTCTCTGCAATCGACCGATCTGTCGACCTTGGCCACTGTGCTCGGCGTGCCCGAAGACAAGCTGACGGCCGCGTTCACCACGATCGAAAAGGATCCGACGAAGCTGGCGCAGCTGAATCAATTGCTGGGTCTGTCCGGGACCACCCCGACACCGACGCCGACAGCCGGCCTGCCGGGCGACACCACGCCGATGGGTGGGGTCGCCCCCGCCCCCGCGGTCGGGGTCGCGACAGCCATGCCCGCGGCGGCTGTGGCCAATTCGCCCTTGGCGGGCCTGACCAACTTGTTCGGAGGTCTCGCGGGACTCGACGAGGGTCACAGCCGGCCGCTGGTGGGTAGCTCGCCCGTCGCGGATGCCGTGCCGATCTCCGCAACCGCGAACGCCGCGGCGGAGGCCGTACCCGAGCAGGTCGACTTCATCCGGACTCTCGGGCGCACGATCGGGGCCGCCGTCGAGGGTGACCCGGTGGTCGAGGCATGAGGTGGGAGTTCTCGGACGTCGAGTTCAAGGCCCTGTGCAACAGGTACCGCGGCGGCAGGCTGCCCTCTCCGCTGCGGTTCACCAGCACCACACGGTTTCTGGACGACTACGAGCGTGAGCTCCTCGAGTGCAACGCCAAACTGGACTCCGAGCTGGGTCCGGGCTTCGGCACGATCTTCGATACGGTGGTCGCGCCGGATATCGCCCTGGTCGTGCATGCCTGGTGCGACGGTGAATTCGACAATCCGCGCAAGCGGATCCGCGTGCATGGTGCCCGCCGTGATCGGCGAGCGTGCCTGATCGTGCAGGCACCCGGCGAAACCGTATTTCACAGTGGCGGATTCACGATGATGGAGTGTGAGCCCGAGGAGCTGCCCACATTGATGCTGGCGTACCTGCCGCCGGCCGAGGAGGCTCGCGGCCCGGCGGTGACGCTGGTGACCGAGCAACCAGAACCGGACGGCTATCGGGGATCTGGCGCGTTCGACTCCTTCGAGGATTCCATCGAAACCCGCAGTGCCGCCTTCTGGAACCGGCCCGCTGAGCTCACCGGTGCGATCCGGGTGCTACAGGGCAGGTCGAAGTTCGGTCCGCGCGGTATGCATCAGAGCACCATGGTCTTCCGCGATCTGCCCACTGACGGGCGGTACCTGATCGAGGTGGGCGCTGCGGAGCTGACGGCGCGCGGCGCCGGTGCGAAGCAGGTCCTCGACCGGTTCGAGTGGCATATCGAGCAGACACTGCTGCTCATGGAATCGCGAGGCG
The DNA here is from genome assembly GCF_053602115.1 of Nocardia sp. NPDC004582. Taxonomy (NCBI): domain Bacteria; kingdom Bacillati; phylum Actinomycetota; class Actinomycetes; order Mycobacteriales; family Nocardiaceae; genus Nocardia; species Nocardia sp. NPDC004582. Next base: position 23,753 of record NZ_JBSGCY010000097.1, read on the forward strand.
AGATAGAGGTGTGAGCGGCGCCCGAATCAGCACTCTCCGTTAATTTTCCGGCAACTAGCCGGTCGCTCACGCCTGACAAGGTCATCTCCCATGAGCGGTCGGCTGGAAGCTTACGAGGATCTGTTGACCAAGGCGGCCGGTAAGACGGACAAGGTGCGCGACGGGATCGAAAAGGTCGTGAGCACACTGACTTCCGCCGCCGGCGGGCGGGGGACGCCCTGGGGTAATGACACGCTCGGCGGCAACTTCGCCAATGGTGATCAGGGGTATCTGGCCAGCCGGAAGAACATCATCGAAGGCGCGCACAATATGGCCGGGACCTTCGGTAACTTCTCGGACGGACAGTTGAAGGCCGCCGCCGAGCTGAAGCAGATGGATCAGGACAACGGCGACGGGTTCGAGTGAGCCGATCATGGTGAATGAACGGGCCAAGGCCGATTTCTCGGACATTCTCGACGATTTCCGCGATCAGATGCGCACCATCACCCAGTTGCAGCAGCAGCGGGCGGCGATCACCGCGTCCGCGAGCGTGCGCGGCAAGCGGGTGACCGTCACCGTCAACGCGGACGGCACGGTGATCGAGACCAAATTCGCCTCGGACATCGATGATCTGGACTATCACGAGATCGCGAAGGCGGTGACCGAGGCCGCACAGCAGGCGTCCGCGGAGGTGGCGCGGCGCAGCCGGGAGATCATGGCCCCGGTGTCGCAGAACCGTAATCGGCTGCCCAGGCTGTCGGAGCTGGTGCCGGACATGCCGGATCTGTCCGAGGCGTTGCGGATTCCGGAGCCGCCGGTGGTGTCGACCGCGCCGCCCAAGGCGCCGGAACGTCGTGCCGCGGAGCCGGATTCGGATGAGTCACGGCGAAATCATGGTGGGGCCACCGATTCCGGATGGTGACTCCGCCCGCACCGGTGGTTTAGCGGCGTATGACCCTCCACCTGCCTTCGGAACTCGAATGGCTCGGCTACCTCGTGGGCGTGGAATGGCCCGAGGGCGACGAGGACCAGATGTGGGCGCTGGCCGAGGACTGGCGCACTGCCGCCGCCGGCCTGCGCGACCAGATCGCGTCCATCACCGACGCCAAGTCCGCGACCCTGGCCGCCTATGTGAACGGCGACGGGCGCGACGAGATGGCGCAGCTGTTCGACAAGCTGGCCGCACCGGCGAGTGGCGACGGCACGGGCAATTCGATCCTGGATCTGGCGAAGCATTTCGAGCAGCTGGGTGATTCGGTCGAGGAAACCGGCACCGAGATCCAGTACACGAAGCTGATGTTCTATTCGTCGATCGCGATGGCGGCCGCCGAGATCATCATCGCGTGGTTCTGGCCGCCGACCGCCCCGGCGGTGGAGGCGGTGATCGTCGCCATGACGCGTGTCGTGGTGCGGATCATCGGCCGCGAGGCGCTGGATCGGATCCTCGCCATCGCGGCCCGGATGGGCATCACCGCGGTGGTGAAGTTCGCGATGCGCCACATCGTGATGAACACGCTGCTGGGCACGTTGCAGGACTACGGGATTCAGCAGTATCAGGTCGATACCGGGCACCGGAAGAGCGTCAACTGGACTCAGGTCGGCGTGACGTCGATCAGCTCCGCCGTCGGCGGCGTGGTCGCGGGCCCGATCGGCGGGGCGCTCGGGAATTCGCTCGGGCGGCGTGGCATGAACCGCTATCTGACGGGCATGATCACCGGCACCACCGCCGGATTGGTCGGCGGCGGTGCGGGTTTCGTCGGAGCGACGGCCGCGCAGTTCGGTTTCGACGTGGCGCAGCACGGCTGGGACCAGGCCGTCGACAACCTGAAGAACACCCAATTCGATCCGCGCATGCTCACCGGCGGCATGTTCCAGGGCGCGCTGTCGGGTGTGAATCACACCGGGGCGCACAGTGTTTGGGAACCGAAGGTCACGCGCATGTCGGCGGGGATCAATCCCCGCGACCTCACCCTCGTCGGCTCGCGCCCGGATGCGCCGGGCGTCGATGGGATCGGCGGCGGTCATGATTCCGGTACCAGCGGAACGAATGGCTCCGACGGATCGCACGCGCCGGGCGGCGCCGATAGCCCCCGCACGCATCCGGCCTCGGTCGGCGGCGGAGAACCGACCGGCGACCCCGGCGCGCGCCTGACCGGCGACGGCAGTACCGCGCGCCCTGAAACCAACGGTCAGAACGGTGGCGGGGTAACCACCGATTCCCGCACCACCGATCGCGCCACACCCGCCGATCAGGCCGGCGCCACCCAGCCCGGCCCGGCGAACCCTTCCGGATCAGCCCCGCAAACCCACGTCGGCGCGGACACCAACACCGGGGGCGCGACGGTCAACCATCCGCAAGCCGGCGCACCCGAGCCCACCGCCCCGGTGCAGAGCGGCATCCAGGGCGGCGTAACCCACGACACCCCCTCCACCGCACCAACTTCCAACGCCGTCTCGACCGCCCCCGCGTCCTCGACATCGGGCGGTTCGTCCAACGCCGGTGGTTCCGGTGCCCCCTCCAACACGGGTGGTACGTCGAACGCCGGTGGCCCGTCCAGCACCGGAGGCGGGTCGTCGAGTGCCGGCGGCGGAGCTACCACACACGCGGCGGCCTCCACCTCGAGTGGCGGCCTGTCCGCCTCCGATGGCGCCGCACGCGCGGGATCGACCGGGGGAGCGGCGGACCCGTCCGGCACCCGAGCCGGCTCCCCGTCCACCCCCTCGGGGGCGACACCCGGATCGCCCCCGGCATCCGGCGCCGCGTCCCCCGC
>NZ_JBSGCY010000098.1:0-26304 GCF_053602115.1 Nocardia sp. NPDC004582
GCGGCCGCGGACGGCCGATGACCGCGCGATGGCGCGACGGCTGCTCGTGAGCCCGGGAATCGCACGCCGCGGGCCGCCCGTGGCCGACGCACGGTACACCGACCTCGTTCCGGCCTGAGGCCGTTCCGATCCGGCGCAGACGCCCGGATCGCGCAGCGCGCCATCGCCTTACGCGGCCACGATCGGTGACCGGATGCGCACCGACCGCTCGGACACACCCCGCGCTCGAGCCCAGTACGAGTGACCGACGGATACCGCACGCGGGCCGTCGGCGCACGCTGACCGTCGAAACACCACGCGGCGACCGAACGCGCCGCGCGCACAGACCGTTGGAGACGCCGCGCCGCAGCCGAACACTCGGGCCGAGCGACCGTCCCGAACGCCACGCTGCGGTCGAGTGCGTCGACGACCGGACCTGTGCCGCGCGCTGACACAGAACGGACCACGCACAGTGGCCCACCGCGCCGGCGTGGCGGTCGGGCGCGTCCAGCGCCGATGCGGCGTCGGTTCCCGCCGGGGTGGCTTTCCCTTCCTTTCGACCTACGGAGTTCTCACATGTCCCAGATGCCCTTGTGCCACAGCTTCCGTCTGCGCACCGGCGGATTCGCGCGCCGGGTGGGCGCGGCCGCCGCCGTCGCGACGCTGGCGCTGCTGCCCGTCGCCTGCTCGTCCTCCCAGAGCGCCTCGTCCTCGCCCGCCGCCGCCGCGTCGGCGATCACCCTGAACGATCAGTGGATCAAGGCCGCCGACAGCGGGATGTCCGCCGCGTTCGGCACCCTGGCCAACGCCTCCGATCAGCCGGTGAACCTGGTCGCGGCCAGCAGCCCGGCCTCGGCGCGGGTGGAGATCCACGAGGTCGTCGCCGACGCCTCGGGCGACAAGGCGATGCGGCCCAAGGCCGGCGGTCTCGTCATCCCCGCCCACGGCACCGCGACCCTCGAGCCCGGCGCGGAACACCTCATGTTCATCGATCTGAAGGGCCCGCTGCGCACCGGTTCGGAGGCCTCGCTCACCCTCACCTTCTCCGACGGCTCCACCAAGACCGTCACCGCGCAGGTGCGTGACTTCGCCGGCGGCAAGGAAAACTACCGGCCCTCCGGCGACAACGCCGCCCACGGTGGCTGACCCGGCATCGCGGCCGGCCGGGCTGTCGCGGCGGCGGCTGCTCGGCGGCGGCGCGGTCGCCGCGGGCGCGGCCGGAGCCGCCGGCATCGGCTGGGGCGCGGCCACACTCACCCACCGGGAGCACGATCGCGACCCCGGATCGGACACGGTCGCGTTCTACGGCGCGCACCAGGCGGGGATCGCCACCGAACCGCCCCGGCACGCGGCGTTCGTGGCGTTCGATCTGCAACCGGGTCTGGGGCGCGAGGACGTCGTCGGGCTGTTGAAGATCTGGACCGACGACGCCGCGCGCCTCACCGAGGGCAAGCCCGCGCTCGCCGACACCGAACCGGAGCTGGCCGCCCGGCCCGCCCGGCTGACCGTGACCGTCGGCTTCGGTCCCGGCGTGTTTACCGCGGCCGGGCTGGAATCGCGGCGCCCGCACTGGCTGAAACCGTTGCCGCCGTTCACCATCGACCGCCTCGACCCCGCCTGGTGCGGGGGCGATCTGCTGGTGCAGGTGTGCGGGCAGGAGGCGACCACCGTCGCGCACGCGGTGCGGGTGCTGTCCAAGCACGTGAAATCGCTGGTCTCGGTGAAGTGGGTGCAACGCGGCTTCCGCGACGCGCCGCGCGGCCAGACCATGCGCAATCTCATGGGCTCGGTCGACGGGACGGTCAATATCGCCCCGGCCACACCGGATTTCGACCGGCTGGTGTGGGACGACGGCGCGGTCACGCCGTGGCTGGCCGGAGGCACCTCGATGGTGTTGCGGCGCATCGCGATGAACCTCGACACCTGGGACGAACTCGACGCCGACGGCCGCGCGATCACCGTCGGGCGCACCGTCGACACCGGCGCGCCGTTGTCGGGCACCCGCGAATTCGACGAACCCGACTTCGCGGCCACCGACCGGTACGGCATCCCGAAGATCCCGCCGTCCTCCCATATCGCGCGCGCTCACCACGCCCACGACCGGGAACGGTTCCTGCGCCGCGGCTACAACTACGACGACGCGCCCGCCCCCGGGCACGTGTCGAACTCGGGGCTGCTGTTCGCCTCGTTCCAGCGCGACGTGGACGCCCAGTATCTGCCGGTGCAGCAGCGGCTGGCCGAGTTCGACGCGCTCAACCAGTGGACGACGCCGGTCGGGTCGGCGGTGTTCGCCATCCCGCCCGGGGTGCCGGGCCCGGGCGGCTATCTCGGACAGCAGTTGTTCGAGGGCGCCCCGGCACAACCCTGATCGCGACCGGTGGGACCGCTCCCGGGCGGTCCGACCGGTGGCCGGGCACGGGACCTAGGGTGACCGCATGACCGTGTTGCGATCGATCGTGCTGTTCGGGCTCGCCGCCGTCGCCGAAATCGGTGGCGCCTGGCTGATCTGGCAGGGAGTCCGCGAGCACCGCGGCTGGGCGTGGATGGGCGCCGGGGTGGTCGCGCTCGGCTGCTACGGGTTCGTCGCCACCCTGCAACCCGACGCCCACTTCGGGCGGATCCTCGCCGCCTACGGTGGCGTGTTCGTGGCGGGATCGCTGCTGTGGGGCATGGTGTTCGACGGCTTCCGGCCCGACCGCTGGGATGTGATCGGGGCACTGGTGTGCCTGCTGGGGGTCGCGCTCATCATGTACGCGCCACGCTCGGCGTGAGACGGCGCCGATGCATTGCTCCACGTGAAACCGGCTGCGCCCGAACTGCATTCACGCATCCGGCGCATTCGGGTCGAGGGTTGGCGATCCGTGCATCGAGTGCAAACCTGCGATGCGCGAACCGATTACGGATTCACGCAGGTCACGGCCACGATCATTGCCGTTGGGTCCCCGAACCGAGCAGGCCGTCGATGATCGCGCGCGCGGTCGGCAGAGCCGCCGCATCGCCCAGCCGGGTCGCGGTGTTCGCCGCCGACACCACCGCGTCGAACTGGAACGCCAGCGCCCGCGGATCCAGTCCGGTCATCGCGCCCTGCTCCTGGGCGCGGCCGATCTCCTTGGCCAGCACCGTGAACCAATCCTCGCGATCGGCGGCCAGCGCGTCGCGCACCGGGCCGGGGCGGCTGTCGAACTCCGGCTGGCACGCGCCCCGGAAGCAGCCGCCGGGCAGCACCGGCTCACCGATGTAGTCGAACCAGCGGTCCATCAGCGCGCGCAGGCGCGGCAGGCCCGGGTCCGCGGCCAACGCCGGGCGTACGACACTGTCGATGAACACCTCGCGCGCGGCGGCCACCGCGGCCAGTTGCAGGTTCTCCTTGTTGCCGAACAGGGTCGCCACGCCGGACTTGCTGACGCCGAGGTCCTCGGCCAGCCTGCCCAGGCTCAACCCCGTCAGACCCTCGACCGAGGCGACGCCGGCGGCGTGGCGGGCGATGCTCGCGCGGGCCCGCGCGCCCTTGAGCCGACGCTGATCGGACATCTCCGGGCCGGAATCGCGTGCCGATTCGTTCATGGATCCATCCTCGCATCACCTCTTGCGTAAACGCACGATCGGTCGTACTTTTCAACAATACGAACGATCGTGCGTACTGTTTTGATCCCGCTCCCGACCCACCCGCAGAGAGCCCGTCATGACCGACACCACCCACCGCCCACCCACCACCGGCGACACCTCCCCACCCGGCCCCACCGGCACCGGATCCACGCCCGGCGCCCCCACCCCCGCCGGATCCGGCCGCGCGGCCAAGCTCGCCCTGCTCGTCGCCTCCGGCGCGGCGTTCATGTCCTTCCTGGACCTGTCCGTGGTCAATATCGCCTTCCCCGAAATCACCCGCGACTACCCCGGCACCGCCCCCGGCACCCTCACCTGGGTCGTCAGCGGCTACGCCGTCGCCTTCGCCGCCCTGCTCACCCCCGCCGGGCAACTCGCCGACACCCTCGGCCGCGGCCGCGTATTCCTCACCGCCCTGGCCGGATTCGCCCTCACCTCCCTGCTGTGCGCGCTCGCGCCCGGCGCCGAATGGCTCATCGCCGGACGGTTCCTGCAGGGCGCCACCGCGGCCTTCCTCATCCCCGCCGGACTCGCGCTCGTCCTCAGCAGCAGCCCGCCCGAACGCCTCGGCATGGCCATGGCCGCCTGGACCGCCGCCGGCGGATTCGCCGCGACCGTCGGCCCGGCCGTGGGCGGGGCGCTCGTGGACTGGTTCGGATGGCGGTCGGTCTTCGTCATCAACGTGCCCATCGCGGCCGCGCTCATCGCCGCCGGATGGCGACTGGCCCGCGGCGAACACCGGCAGCCGCACGGACTGCCCGACCTGCTCGGAGCCGTCGCCACCGGACTCGGCATCGGCACCGTCGTCGCCGCGGTCACCCAGGGCCAGGAGTGGGGGTGGACCGACGCCCGCACCCTGGGCAGCGCCCTGATCGGGGTCATCCTGCTCACCCTGGCGCTGTGGCGATCGCGGCGGCATCCGCGCCCGGCCATCGCCATCGGACTGTGGCGCAGCCGCGGCTACGCCCTGGTCAACGCCGTCTCGTTCGTCTTCGGCGCCACCATGTTCGCGTGGCTGCTGGCCGGACCGCTGTGGCTCGACGCCGTGTGGCGGTACTCGGTGCTGGAGTCGGCGGCGGCCATGAGCGTCGGCGCGGTCGCCTCCATGATCACCGCCGTCCTCGCCGGTCGCGCACCGGTGCCCTGGCAACGCCCGCTCGGCGTCCTGGGCGCGCTCCTGTTCGCCGCGTCCACCCTCTATATGAGCACCGCGGTCTTCGACACCGATCCCGCGCTCTGGTCCGGGTGGGTGCCCGCCGGAATCCTGGGCGGCAGTGGCATCGGGATCCTGGTCACCGTGCTGGGCACCGCCGCCGCGCGAGCGCTGCCGCCACCGCGGTTCGCCGCCGGGGTCGGCATGAACATCACCGCCCGCCAATCCGGCGGCGCGCTCGGCGTCGCCCTGCTCGCCGCGGTGTTCGCCGCCCACCCCGGACAGCCGCTGACCGCCTTCCACACCCTGTTCGCGTGCTGTGCCGCCATCGCCGTCGTCGCGGCCGTGCTCGCGGCGCTGCCCGTCCGCACCCAGGAGCCCGTCTCATGAGCGACCGCACCGAGCACACCGACCCCTACACCCTGTCCGATCCGGCGGCCGCCGCCATGGTGCGCGCGGTACCGTTCCGCCGCCTCGCCGTCGTCGGCGACTCCACCGCCGCGGGCACCGGCGACCCGTGGCCCGGCTACGAAACCGCGTCCTGGGCAGACCGATTGGGCCGCTGGCTGCGCGCCGCGCACCCCGACGCCGCCTACCTCAACACCGGCGAGGTCGGTGCGGTCATCGCCGACGTGCGCGCCCGGCAACTACCGCGGCTCGAGGAGTTCGGCCCGGACCTGGTGGTGCTCAGCTGCGGCGGCAACGACCTGTTCCTGCGCGACGCGAACCCGCGGACCGTGGAAGCCGACCTCGACGACCTGTGCGCGAGCCTCACCGCCACCGGCGCCCGGCTCGCCTTGTTCACCCTCGCCGACGCCCATGTCGGGCGGCTGGCACCGCTGCGGCCGCGCTTCGCCGAGTTCGCGCGATCGGTCCGCCGCATCGCCCGCCGCCGCGACGCCATCCTCACCGAATTCTGGGACCACCCCGCGCGCCTGCGCCCGGACTGGCTCTCCGCCGACCAGATCCACCTCACCGTGGCCGGGCACGCCGTGGTCGCGGCCGAGCTCGCCAAAAGCCTGGCCCGTCACCACGCCCGCGAAGTGCCGCCCGAGCTCATCGGACGGTCCTGACCCCGCAACGACCGATGCCGCATCGAGTGCACCCACGCACTCGATGCGGCATCGCCGTCAGCTGTTGTCCTGTCTGTCAGCCTCTCGCGGCGGTCACTTCCACAGGGCGGCGATCAGCACGTTCAGGATGGCCAGACCACCCGCGGCGTGGGTCATCCACGCCACCTCCTTGCCGCGCTTGGCGTCCGCGCGACCCATCTCGGCGAACGCGGCCACCGCGACGGCCACCACCAGCTTGGTGATGATCTTCGCCATGTTCGGGTCCTTGTGCAGCGAGTCGATCGACTCGGCCATGCCCACCAGGATCACGCCGGTGAGGACCTGCACGCGCGCGCCCCACACCATCAGTTCCGACACTCGCGGCTGCGCGGCGGCGTACCCGCCGACCACGGCCGCCATACCCAGCAGATGAGCCGTCACCATGAGGTTGTAGACGAAGGTCATGGTTGCCACGGTAGCCGATCCGAGCCCCTCAACGACAGCCGGTAGTACCCGCGATTTTCGCGAATCGGACACGGCGGCACCGACTGTGGGTTGCGGACCGGTCCGCGGGGTTTCACCCCCGGACGGGCCGGGTAGTCCTCACCCGATGGTCCGCGCACGCGGCGGACCGCGGCGTCGTGGGCAGTGTGGCCGGCTAGGAGAGGTGCAGTGGCGGTTGTACTAGTGCTGCGGGCACGCGGACTCGGTGATCTGCTCACCGCGGTCCCCGCGTTGCGCGCGTTGCGCCGGGCCCGGCCCGGCGACCACATCGCACTCGCCGCACCGCATCGCCTCAAACCGATCGTGGACCTCATCGCCTGCGTCGACGAGATGATCCCGGTCAGCGACCCCGTGGGGCTGCGCTGGGACGGTCCCGCTCCCGCCCTCGCGGTCAATCTCAACGGTCCCGGCGCCGACGGCATCGTGGAACTGTCGCGCACCTGCCCCGGACGCATTCTCTCCTACCGCAATCCGGCCTTCCCCGACCTCGCCGGCCCCGCCTGGGAACCCGAGATGCACGATGTGGACCGCTGGTGCCATCTGCTCGAATACGACGGCATCGCCGCCGACCGCCGCAACCTCGGCCTGGTGCCGCCGGTCGCCTCCACCAGCCACCGCGACGCCGTGGTCGTCCACATCGGCGCGGGCGCCCCCGCCCGCCGCTGGCCACCGGACCGGTTCGCCGCGGTGGTCCGGCATCTGCTGGTGCAGGATCGCGAAGTCGTGCTGACCGGTGACGAATCCGAACGCGACCTCGCGTTCGGCGTCGCCTCCCGCGCGGGACTCTCACCGGCGCGAGTCCTCGCGGGACAGCAGAACCTCATCGAATTGGCCGCCACCGTCGCCGAAGCCGCGCTCGTGGTGTGCGGCGACACCGGCGTCGCCCACCTGGCCGCCGCCTTCGGCACCCGCACCGTGCTGCTGTTCGGGCCCAACCCGCCCAGCCGCAGCGGCCCGCCCCCGCACCTGCTGGGCCGCCACGCCGTGCTGTGGGCCGGGCAGTCCGGCGACCCCGACGCCGACGCCATCGACCCCGGCCTGCTGAAGATCGGTGTCCCCGAAGTGATCAACGCCGTCGACAAGCAACTGCGCAAACGCCCCTGGCCCGGCACCGGCCTGGACCGCCGCGCCCAGCAGGCCTACCGGCGCGTCGGCTAGACCCCGGTATCGGTGGCCGGCACCCGCGGATCCCGTTGCCCGGCACTGATACTCAACGCCGCCATCACCAACCCGATCCCGGCCAGCTCCGCCACGCCGGGCCGCTGGGCCAGCGCGACCGCGCCGATCACCGCCGCGGTCGCGGGCAGCAACGCCAGCAACAACGCGAACCGGGCCCGGCCCACCCGGCGCAACACCACCTGATCCAACGCATAGGGCACCGCGCTCGACAACACCCCCACCCCCACACCCAGCAGCCAGGTCCGCGGATCGGCGAAAACGGCCGGGGCGAGCACACATTGGCGGGTCACCAGGATCGGAGCCAGCACGAGCGCCGAGACCGTCGTCCCGATCGCCAGCGCGTCCATCCCCGACCCCGTATCGGCCACCCGCTTACCCAGCAGGATGTAGCCCGCCCACAGCACACCCGCCAGCACCGCGAACCCGGCACCGCCCGGCCCGGCGTCCGACGACACCCCCGCCAGCAGGAAGACACCGGCCGCCACCAGCACGACGGCCAGCAGATCACGGGCTCGGCGTGAACCCAGCGCCGCCACCGCGATCGGACCCAGGAACTCGATGGCCACCGCGGTGCCCAGCGGAATCCGCGCGATCGCCTCGTAGAAGGCGATGTTCATGCCGAGGGTGACCACCCCGAATCCCGAGGCCACCAGCACCGCGCGCCGCGTCCAGCGCGATCGCCACGGCCGCCGCCAGATCAGCAGCGCCACCCCGGCCGCCGCGGCCCGCAGCCAGGCGACCGTCGCGGGCTCGACCGTGTCGAACAATCGCACGCCGATCGCCGCGCCCGCGTACAGCGACACCCCGCTGACGATGAAGACCCAGGGGACCGACCAGCCGGGCAGGCCCACGCGGCGTTGCCGCACTCCGACCGAGGTACCCACCTCGACACCGTATCGCCCGCTCGAGCCGTCCGACCACGCCACGGCCGGGCGCTCCCGGCCTCCGGGACCCGTCGCGTCGGTGCGCGGGTCCGGCAGGGCTACTCCTCGTCGGGTGCGGACTTCGCCTCCGACAAGGCGGCCGAGTAGGCGGCGATGGCGCTGGGCCAGAACTGTTCGAGATAGTCGCGGGCATCGGCCAGGCCGCGCGGGTCCAGGGAGTACAGGCGGCGGTTTCCCTGCGGGCGCATCATCACCAGGCGGGCCTCGCGCAACACCTTCAGATGCTGGGAGACCGCCGAGCTGGTCACGCCCAGGGTCGCGGCGATCTCCCCGACCGGCTTGGGTCCCTGCGGCAGGGACTCGAAGACCGCGCGCCGGGTGTCGTCGGCGAGCGCGCTGAGCACCTTCACTCCGTTAGCGATCACTTACATAGAGTGTCGGAAAGTCGATCACGGCGTCAATACACGCGTTATCGGCACAGACCAACGTCATCCCGAAATTACCTGCGTGTCGTTATCAACCCGTAATCGTCGAACTGGGCTTTTGTACCAATGTGACGGTCACAACACGGTTTCTGAACGTACGCTGAGATCTCGTAGCTTCGAGACATGCCCGTAACCGATTCGTTATCCCGCTTCCGGGGAACCAGCCGATACCGAGCAGCCGCGACCCGCGCCGCGGCCGTGACCGCCCTCGTCGGCGCGTCCATCGCCGCCCTCGCCGCCACCGGCCCCGATGCCGCCCACGACTCCGTGGCCATCGCCAACGCCTCCGCCGCGAGCGACATCCAGTTCACCGCGTTCACCCCGCGCGAGGCCCAGGAGCCGCAGATCGTGCCGCAGGAAGTGCTGGACTACCTCAACGGGCTCAACATCCCGCTGCCGCCGCTGCCCGGCGTCCCGGCCCCGCGCCCGGCCACCGTGCGCCCCGTCGACGGCCCGCTGACCTCCGGCTTCGGCATGCGCTGGGGCGCCATGCACGCCGGCATCGACTTCGGCGACGGCTACGGCACCCCGATCCGCGCCGTCACCGACGGTACCGTCATCGAGGCCGGCCCCGCCTCCGGCTTCGGCCTGTGGGTGCGCGTGCAGCAGGACGACGGCACCATCGGCGTCTACGGCCACATGCAGGACATCCTGGTCGGGGTCGGCCAGCAGCTGCGCGCCGGCGACGTGCTCGCCACCGTCGGCAGCCGCGGCTACTCCACCGGACCGCACCTGCACTACGAGGTGCACACCGCCCCCGGCGCGCCCATCGACCCGATCGGCTGGCTGGCCGGCCGCGGCGTCGACTTCGGCGCCGCCCCCGCGGACTAGTCCGCGCCCCAATCCACTCCGAGCACCGATGAGGGGTGCACGGATCGGTTTGTGCGACAACGTCGTCCGCACGATGAAGAACGGCCCCGGCGCTACGCCGGGGCCGTTTCTCATACCCGGGTACGGGGTGGCCACACCACCGCCGGGGGACGTGCGCGAGCGGATCGCGAACCTAGCGTCAGCCCCATGACCACGCTCGATCGTCCGACGCTCGCGCCGCTCACCGACCCCGCCCCCGCCCGCCGACTGCACCGGCCCCTGCTCGCCACCACCGCCGCCATGGCCGCCCTGGCCCTGTTCTCCCTGTGCGCCATGGTCTTCGACGACCGCGTGCTGCTCGGCGAGACGGTGTGGCTCAAACCCCTCAAGTTCGCCATCGCCATGGTCCTGTACTGCGGCACCCTCGCCTGGCTCGTGTCCTTCCCGCACCGCGGGCACCGCCTGACCTGGTGGATGGGCACCGTCTTCGCCGCCACCGCCGTCGCGGATGTCGGTTTCGTCGTGGTGCAGGCCGCGCGCGGCACCTTCAGCCACTTCAACACCGAGACCGACGCGGTCAACACCATCGGCCAATGGGTGTTCATGACCGGCGTGCCGGGGCTGTTCCTGGCGAATCTGGTGATCGCGGTGACCCTTTCGTGGCAGCGCGTCACCGACCGGCCCACCTCGATGGCCATCCGCGCGGGCCTGGGCATCGCGGTGGTCGGAATGGCGCTGGGCTACACCATGGGCTCCAGCGGCAAACAGCACACCACCGACGCCTACGGGCACCCGGTCACCCTCGCGGCCGGCCACACCTTCGAACACGGGCGGCCGACCGTGCGCGACGGGGTGGCGGGCATGCCGGTCACCCACTGGAGCACCGTCGGCGGTGACGTGCGGATCGCGCATTTCGCGGGCCTGCACGGCATCCAGCTGCTCATCATCGCCGCCATCGTGCTGGCCCGCCTCGCCCCGGCCGTGGGGTGGCTGCGCACCGAACGCACCCGCGCCCGGCTGATCGGGGTGCTCGCGCTCGGCTACACCGGCCTGGTGGCGGTGCTGCTGTGGCAGGCCCTGCGCGGGCAGCCGGTGACCCGGCCCGATACCGGCACCCTCACCGCGCTCGGTCTGGTCGCCGCCGTCACGGCCGCGGGGATCGCGATCGTGTACGGGCTCAGCGGACGCGAGCGCACCGGCGCACTCAGCGCAGCCGTTCGGCCTCACGGGTCAACGCCACCAATGTCGCGGTGAGATCGGCGAGTTCGATCATCTCCGCGCCCTCGGAGACCGCGGTGGCCACATCCTCGGCGGCACAGCGTGCGGCGAACCAGCGGTCGGACAGATCCGACACCTCCTGGGCGCTGAGCACCACCGAATCTTCCGGAATACCGGTGCCCTTCACACTGTTTCGATGCTCGTACGCCCGCTGGCGACACGATTGCCGGCAATACCGGCGGCGGCGTCCGATCTCCGATTCGGCGATCTCCCGCCCGCACCACTGGCAGCAGGACAGCACGCGTCGAGACATGGTCCGAGACAATAGCGGTTTCCGGCCCCGACCGGGTGCAGTGGCACGCCGCAGCAAACCGGGCGACCCGCACGGGTAGAATGGCGGGGTTCTCCCCACGGGAACCGAAACGTGCGCGGCTGCGTTGACAGTACGTACCGCAGCTGCAGAAACACTGTTGTAGAACATTGCCGACAGGCGAGAAGGGACCGCACTCATGGCAGATCGCGTACTCCGGGGGTCTCGGCTCGGAGCGGTGAGCTACGAGACCGACCGCGACCACGACCTGGCGCCGCGTCGGATGGCCCGGTACCGCACCGACAACGGCGAGGAATTCGACGTCCCGTTCGCCGACGACGCCGAAATCCCCCCCACCTGGCTGTGCCGCAACGGCCAGGAGGGCACGCTCATGGAGGGCACCACCCAGGAGCCCAAGAAGGTCAAGCCGCCCCGCACCCACTGGGACATGCTGCTCGAGCGTCGCAGCAAGGAAGAGCTCGAGGAGCTGCTGCAGGAGCGCATGGACTTGATCAAGTCCCGCCGCCGCGGCTAGCCGCCGGCGACACCACGACACGGGTCCCCCGCACCATCGGTGCGGGGGACCCGTCGTCTGTCCGGGGTCGGCACCCGCACGCGAGCACCATGTGTGGTCAGTGCGGTGAGCCGTAGTGGGCGGCAAGCAGATTGGCGACCAGATCGCGGCGGCTGCGGACCCCGGACTTCTCGAAGATCGACTTCAGATGCTGCTGCACGGTCAGCGGCGAGACCACCAGGGTGTCGGCGATCCGGCGAGTGGAGTTGCCCGCCAGCACCAAGGCCGCGATCTGGTGTTCGCGCGGAGTCAATGGGTAGGCGGCCAGTTTCAGGGGCGCGATCTCCGGGGCGCGGGCCGGCTCGAGGATGACCGCGATGGGGCCCTCGGGGTCCGCGCCCGGATCAGTGTGCAGCCGGGAGGCGTGGGCCACCAGCCAGCGACCCGAGCGGGTGCGCAGTCGAACACGGGGCACCGCAGTCGAATTCGGCTCCCGTTCCAGGCTGCGCAGACGCATGGCCACCGCCACGATCGCCTGGGGCAGCTCGGCGCGCGCGGGCTGATCGGCGGCCTCGGCCAGCAGGACGCTCGCCTCGGGGGTGCGGGCCAGCACGGCCCCGGTGTCGTCGAGCAGCAGCAGGCCGGGCGCCGGATGCCCGTCCGCGCCGGTCTCCTCCACCTCGGCGAGCAGCACCGCCGCGCGCAGGCCCTCGGCCAGATGCGCGGTCATGGTGTGCACGAACCCCACCTCATCGGCGCGGAAGCCCTCCGCGGCGGGCTCCCGGTGCAGGCACAGCACACCCCAGCAGCTCTCCCCGGTCCGCAGCGCCGCGCGCAGTTCGTCGCCCATGCCGAGCGGGGCGAGGATGTCGCGATAGCGGGGGCTGGACTCGGGGGCGCCATGGGTGGCGTCGAACAGGGTGCCGACCGGGTCGGGGGCGGCGGCGAGAGTCCGGAAATGGTTCACGTCGTCGTCGAAGAACTCGTTGGCCAGGAACAGGGGCGTGGCCGACGGGGGGATCTCGTCGATGACCGACCCGGTGAACAGGACGGTGGCCGGGTCGGTGGTGGCCGCCCAATACGCGGCGATCGGGACGGCCGCACGCAGGGCGGTGAGCGATTCGGTGAGCACCGTGCCCGCGTCCAGCCCGGAGTGGCACAGGCGGACGATGTCGCGCCGTGCCCGATCCGCCGATCGGTGCTGTCCCACCATCTCAGGCTACGGCCGCGCCCGACGCCACGGGATACCAGTTTTCTGGAATGGTCCCGGCGGGCCGGGGCGCGCACAGTCGATACGAGGGCTCGGCCGCGAGCCCCGACCACCGAGCGAGGAGTGATCATGTCCGAGTCGAACAAGGCGCTGATCGAGCGCTTCGTGAACGAATTCTGGAACGCGGGCCGGCTCGCCGCGGCCGACGAGTTGATGGCACCAGACGTCGTCATCCACAGCCCCGAGGTCGACGGCATCGAGGGCCTCGAGGCATTCAACACCGCCCTGCGCGCCGCTTTCCCCGACTGGCACGCCACCGTGGAAGAGCTGGTGGCAGAAGGCGATCGGGTCGCGGAGCGCTGGATCGGGCACGGCACCCAGCGCGGCGAATTCCAGGGGATCGCGGCGACCGGCCGCACGGTGGTGGTGCCCGGCGTCGTGTTCTATCGCGTCCACGACGGCCGGATCACCGAATTCCGGGGATCGTTCGATCTGTTCGGCCTGCTGGGACAGCTGGGCGCACTGCCGGTGCCGCAGCCCGCTCAGTGACTGGCGACCTTGCGGTACTGAATCAGGGCCAGCGGCACCGCGATCGCGAGGATGCCCACCGAGCACAGGATCGAATACTCGACGCAGTGGTCGGCCGGCCAGCCGGTGGCCGGGGTGAACGTGGGCGGGGACCCGTTGTCGAAGAGTTTGCGCCCGGCCGCCGACACCGCGGTGATCGGATTCCAGGCGGCCACCGTGCGCAGCGGGCCGGGCAGCGTCTCCCCGGAGATGAACGCCGAGGAGATGAAGGTCAGCGGGAAAAGCCAGATGAGCCCGGCACTCTGGGCCACCTCGACACTGGGCGACATGAGCCCGGTGATCGCCCCCACCCACGACATGGCGAAGGCGAACAGCAGGATCACCGCGAACGCCAGCACCGCGTCCATGATCGCCCCGTTGATCCGCCAGCCGACCACGTACCCGCACGCCACCATGACCGCGAGCGCCAGGATATTGACCACCGTGTCGGACAGGGTGCGGCCCATCAGCACCGCCAGCCGCGACATGGGCAGCGTGCGCATCCGGTCGATGATGCCCTTGTGCAGGTCGTTCGCCAGGCCGACGGTGGTGAACGCGGCGTTGAAAGCGACTGTCTGCGTGAAGATTCCGGCGAGCAGGAACTCCCGGTACTGACTGCCGCCCAGGGACGCGCCGAAGATGTAGGCGAACAGGAACACGAACATCAGCGGCTGGATGGTGGCGGTCACCAGCAGGGTCGGCACCCGCAGGATGGTGAGCAGGTTGCGGTAGGCGACGATGGCGCTGTCGCGCACCACGCGCGGTAACAGGATCGCGGGTCCCTCGACGGCCGGGCGGTCCTGCGGCTCTTCGGCAGTGGCCGCTGTCTGCTCGCCCGCAGGCGCGTCCGGGTCGGCGGGCAGGGTCGTCACGACAGGATCTCCTCTTGAACTGACTCGGTGGCGGGCACATCGTTCTTGCGGTCCGCGGATTTGCCGGTGAGGGACAGGAATACGTCGTCGAGGCTGGGTCGGTGCACGGTCGCGTCGAGCACGTGCACGCCGACGTCATCGAGGCGGCGCAGCGCTTCGACCATGGTGCGGGTGCCGTCGCCGACGACCACGGTCAATCCGTCGGTGGCCTCGTCGAATTCGGGTTCGCCGATGCCGACCCCGGCCAGCACGCGCCGGGCGGGCGCGGGATCCTGCCCGGCGGCCAGGGTGACGGTGAGTTTGTCGCCGCCGATGGAGGTCTTGAGTTCGTCGGCCGACCCGCGGGCGATGACGCGCCCGCGGTCGATCACGGTGATGCGGTCGGCCAGCAGGTCGGCTTCCTCCAGGTACTGGGTGGTGAGCAGCACCGTGGTGCCGTCGTCGACGAGTTCGCCGATGACGCGCCACATGTCCAGTCGCCCACGGGGATCCAGTCCGGTGGTGGGCTCGTCGAGCACCACCACCGGCGGTCTGCACACCAGCGCCCCGGCGAGGTCGAGCCGGCGCGCCATGCCGCCGGAGTAGGTACCCGCCCGGCGCCCGGCCGCGTGGTCGAGGCCCAGCGCTGTCAGCAGTTCGGTGGCGCGGTCGGCGGCCTGCTTGTGGTTCATGCCGTACAGCCGGGCCACCATGCGCAGGTTCTCGAATCCGGACAGGTTGGCGTCGATGGCCGCGTACTGGCCCGACAGGCCGATCCGGGTGCGGGCGCGCGCCGGATGCTTCAGCACGTCGACGCCCGCCACGTGTACCGAGCCGGAGCTCGGGCGTAGCAGGGTGGTGACGATGCGCACTGTGGTGGTCTTGCCCGCGCCGTTGGGCCCGAGCAGTCCCATCACGGTGCCGGATGGGATCTCCAGATCGATCCCGTCCAGCACCCGGATCTTGCCGTAAAACTTCACCAGCCCTTGGACTTCCACCGCCAGACTCATCGCGCACCCTTCCGCCGGGCTTCGATCGCCGCCAGCTGGTCCCGCAGCACCGGCCCGATGACGGCGAGGGATTCCGGCGTGGTCATGCCGGCGTGCGTGCAGCGCACCAGCTGGTCGTGCACCACGCCGGTGACGTGGGGCTGCCAGGCCGCGGCGCTGCGCGCCGGGTCCGCCCGGTTGATCTCGTCGTCGGCGGCGGTGAAGAACAGCAGGTCGCCGTCGAAGACCCGCGGCCGGAAGCCGTGTGCCTGGGCCGCGCCGTTCTGGTATCCGGTGTAGAGCCGTTCCAGGTGTTCGATGGTGAGCGCCGCGAACGGCCCGGAGCGGCCGCGCAGCAGTTCGGCCGCCTCCGGCAGGGTCAGGCGCGGATCGATATCGGCGTCACCGCCGAGCAGGTCGGATCCGAATTCGGCGATGATCGAGGCCACCGACGGCACCGCCTCCTCGAGCCACCGGTCCGAGAGCTGGTAGCTGTCCATCATGCCGAGCAGCGCCACCTCGTCGCCGCCCTCCTGCAGCCGCACCGCCACCTCGTGGGCGATGAGCCCGCCCAGCGACCAGCCCAGCACATGGTAGGGGCCTTCGGGCTGCACCGACTTCATGTGCACCACATAGTATTTCGCGGCCTCGGCGATGGTGCGGTGACTCTCCTCGCCCGCCACGTGCGGCGCCTGCAGGCCGTACACCGGCCGATCCTGCGGCAGGTGCGACAGCAGCCCGGCGAAGCACCAGGACAGGCCGATCGCCGGATGCACGCAGAACAAAGGCGGCAGCATCGAATCCGTGCCCGGTCGCAGCGGCAGCACCGCGCCGAGCGCCGCGGTCAGCGCCGCCCCCGCGTCACCGTCGGACGCGGACAGGCGGGCGGCGATGGCGGCCGGCGTGGATTCGCCGAACATGGCCTGGACGGGCAGGTCGATCCCGGCGGCCCGCAACTGCGCGACCACCTTGGTGGCCAGCAGCGAGTTGCCGCCCAGCTCGAAGAACCCGTCGTCCGCGCCGACCTGGCGGTCCGCGCCGAGACCGAGCACGTCCGCGAAGGCCGCGCACAGGGCGGTCTCGATCGGGCCGGTCGGCGCCCGGTAGCCCTCGCGGGCCGCGAACACCGGTTCCGGCAAGGCCTTCCGGTCGAGTTTGCCGACCGGCGACAGCGGCACCCGGTCCAGCAGCATGATCGACTGCGGCACCATGTAGTTCGGCACCAGGGCGGCGACGTGCGCGGTGAGTTCGGCCGTGGTGGGCGCGGTTCCGGTGCGCGGCTTCACGTACGCGACCAGCGCGGTGGATCCGGCCGCGGTGCGGTGGCCGATGGTGGTGGCGAACTCCACCGCCGGGTGCTTGGCCAGCGCCGCGTCGATCTCGCCGAGCTCGATGCGGAAGCCGCGGATCTTGACCTGGTGGTCGGTGCGGCCCACGTAGTCCAGATCCCGTGCGCTGCCGTCGCGTTCGAGCCAGCGGACCAGGTCGCCGGTCCGGTACATGCGGGCGCCGGGCTTGCCGAACGGGTTGGCCACGAAGCGTTGCGCGGTCAGGCCCGGGCGGTGCAGGTAGCCGCGGGCCAGGGCCGCGCCCGCCAGGTGCAGCTCACCGGTGACCCCGGCCGGGGCCGGGTGCAGGCGCGGGTCCAGGACGGTCGCGCCGACGCCGCGGATGGGCCCGCCGATGGTGATCTGCCCTCCCGGGGTCAGGGGCTGCGAGATCACCGTCACGATGGTGGTTTCCGTCGGCCCGTACACGTTGTAGAGCCTGCGGCCGGGAGCCCACCGGGTCACCAGGTCCGGCGGCAGCGCTTCGCCGCCCACCAGCACGTGCCGCAGCGCGGTCACGCCCGCCGGGTCGACGGTGCCCAGTGCCGAGGTGGTGATGAAGGCGTGGGTGATGCCCTCGTCGGCGAACACCCGGCCCAGCTCGTCGCCGCCGACCACGCCGGGCGGGGTGATGACGAGGGTCGCGGCACCGCCGAGCGCGAACAGCAGGTCCAGCATGGCGGCGTCGAAACTCGGGGTGGCGAAGTGCAGGATGCGGCAGCCCGGCCCGACGTCGAACCGCTGCGCGGTCTCGGCGGCGAAGTTGGACAGGCCGCCGTGGGTGACGACCACGCCCTTGGGGACGCCGGTGGACCCGGAGGTGTAGATGACGTACGCCGGGTTGTCCATGCGCAGCGGCGCGGTCCGCTCACTGTCGCGGATCGGCGCGTCGGAGGTGGCCAGCACGCGGCGCCGGAACGACGGCGCGTCCAGCACGGTCCAGTTGGCCCCGTCGGGCATGCGCTCGCGGTGCGTGGACAGCGTGATGCCCACGGCCGCGCCGGAATCCAGCAGCATATGGCTGATGCGCTGCTCCGGGTACCCGGGGTCGACGGGGACGAAGGCGGCGCCGGCCTTGGCGATGGCGAGGGTCACCGCCACCGATTCGGCCGACCGCGGAATGCCCATGGCGACCAGGGTTTCCGGTCCGACGCCGTAGCCGATCAGGACCCGGGCGAGCCGGTTGGTCCAGCGGTCGAGCGCGTCGTAGGAGATCTGGGTGCCGGCCGAGCGGACCGCGATGGCGGACCGGTTCAGGTTGGCGGCGGCTTCGAACACCTCCGGGAAGGTGATGGGCAGCCCGGGTTCCGCGCCGCGGACCGGCGCGAGGGCCGTCCATTCGGCGGCGTCGAGCAGGTCGAGGTCGCCGATCGCGGTGCCCGGGTGCCCGGCGGCGGCGCCGAGCAGTCGCACGAACCGCTGGGCGAGGCCCTGGGCGGTGTCCTCGTCGAACAGGTCGGCGGCGTAGTTGACCGAGACGGTGATGCCGTCGGGTTCGCGTGCCGCGGTCCAGGATTCGGTGAGGGTGAACTGCAGGTCGAACTTGGCGATGCCGGGGTCGGCGTCGTCGGCCTCGATCCGCAGGCCGGGCAGTTCGAGCACCCGCACCGGCTGGTTCTGCACCGACAGCATCACCTGGAACATCGGGTGATGGGCCTGCGAGCGCACCGGGTTCAGCACCTCGACGAGCCGCTCGAACGGCACGTCGGCGTGCGCGAACGCCTCCAGGTCGGTGTCGCGGACCGTGCGCAGCAGATCGGCGAAGCTGGCGCCGCCGTCGATGCTGGTGCGCAGCACCAGGGTTCCGACGAACATGCCGACCAGCCGGTCCAGCGCGGGGTGGCCGCGCCCGGCGATGGGCGTGCCCACCGCGATGTCGTCACCGGCGGTCAGCCGATGCAACAGTGCCGCCAGCGCGGCGTGCAGCACCATGAACATGGTGACGCCGTGTTCGGCCGCCAGCGCCTGCAATTCGCGGTGCGTGAATGGGTCCAGCGCGCATTCCACCGTGCCGCCGCGATAGGTCGGGGCGGGCGGGCGCGGCCGATCCGACGGCACCGCGAGCAGCTCGGGCAGACCGTCCAGGGCGCGGCGCCAGTAGCCGAGCTGGCCGCTGATCACCGATTCCGGATCGTCCTCCCGGCCCAGCACGTCCTGCTGCCACAGCGTGTAATCGGCGTACTGGATGGGCAGTTCGGGCCATTCGGGGGCCTGCTTGGCGACGTGCGCCCGGTAGGCGGCGGCCACGTCGGCGGCGAGGGGTTGCAGCGACCAGCCGTCCATGGCGATGTGGTGCACGACCAGCACCAGCACGTGCTCGGTCCGGTCGCCCGGCAGCCGCAGCAGCGTCGCGCGCACCGGGACGCTGGTGGCCAGGTCGAAGCCGCCGGCGGTGACGCGGCGGATCTCGCCCGGCACCTCGGCCTCGGTCACGCTCCGGATCGGCAGCCCGACGGCGGCCTCACCCGGTTCCAGGATCTGCTGGCAGGGTTCGCCGTCGATCTCGGGGAACACCGTGCGCAGCGTCTCGTGCCGTTCCTGCACCTCGTGCAGGGCCGCGCGCAGTGCCGTGACGTTCAGTTCGCCGTGCAGGCGCAGGGCGACCGGAACGTTGTAGGCGCCCAGCGCTTCTCCGTTCTCCCCGGAGGCGTTGAACTTCTCCAGGAACCACAACCGCCGCTGCGCCGCCGAGAGCGGGATCCGCTCGGGCCGGGTGCGCCGGCGCGGTTCCGGGCGCAGGTCGTCCGCGGCGGAACCGGCGTCCAGCGCGGCCGCGAGCCCGGCCACGGTCGGGGCGGCGAACACGGCCCGCACCTCGAGCCGCACCCCGGTGGCGGTGGCCAGCCGGGCCACCAATTGGGTGGCCAGCAGCGAGTTTCCGCCGACCTCGAAGAAACTGTCGTCCGCGCCGACCCCCGGCGCGCCGACCAGTTCCCCGATCACCTCGGCGACCAGGCGCTCGGTGTCGGTCGCCGGTTCCCGCGAGACCGAGGCGAGCAGCGCCGCGGGCGGCGGCAGCGCGTCGCGGTCCAGCTTGCCGACCGGGGTGAGCGGAATCCGGTCGAGCACGGTGAACGAACCCGGGACCATGTGCGCGGGCAGGTGCGCAGCGCAGTGGCCGCGCAGCTGCTCGAGGTCGGGGGCGCCGCCGTCGGCGGGCAGTACAAACGACACGATGCGCCGCACGCCCGCGATCTCGCGAACCTCGGTGTGGGCGAAGCGGATCGCGGGATGCGCGGTGAGCACGCCGTCGATCTCGCCGAGTTCGATGCGGAAACCGCGCACCTTCACCTGGTGGTCGGTGCGGCCCAGGTAGACGATGTCGCCGTCGGCGCTCCAGCGCACCACGTCACCGGTGCGGTAGACCCGCGACCCGGGCGGGCCGTACGGGTCGGCCACGAAGCGGGCCGCGGTGAGCTCGAACCGTTCGAAATAGCCGCGCGCGCAACCCTGCCCGCCCAGGTACAGCTCGCCCGGGACGCCGACCGGTACCGGCCGCAGCCGTTCGTCGAGGACCAGGGCCCGCGCGCCGCGCACCAGCTTGCCGATGGTGATCGGCTCGCCGACGGTGAGCGGTCCGGCGATGGTGATGACGACGGTGGTCTCGGTGGGCCCGTAGCCGTTGAACATCATGCGGCCGGGAGCCCAGCGCGCCACCAGTTCCGGTCCGCAGGCCTCGCCGCCGACCATGACCGACCGCAGGTGCGGCAGCGGCCAGCGCTCGCGGTCGATGGTGGCCAGCGCGGCCGGGGTCATGAAGGTGTGGCTGACCTGTTCGCGGTCCATGAGCGAGGCCAGCTCGTCGCCGCCGTACACGTCGGGCGGGACGATGATCATGGTCGCGCCGGAGCCGACCGCCAGCAGCAGGTCGAAGATGGCGGCGTCGAAGCTCGGGGACGCGAAATGCATCGCCCGCGAGTCCCGTTCGACCTGCATGCGCTCGCGGATCTCGTCGGCGAAGTTGGACAGGCCGCCGTGGGTGACGACCACGCCCTTGGGTTTTCCGGTCGAACCGGAGGTGTAGATGATGTAGGCGAGGTCCACCGTCCACAAGGTGGCGGTGCGGTCGGCGTCGGTGATCGCGCTCTCGTCGAGCACCTCGAGCTCTTCGAGCAGCTCCGGATCGTCGAGCAGCAGCCAGTCCACCGGGTGCTCGCCGGCGGCGGCGTGCAGTGCGTCCGCGTGCTCGGTCATGCTGATGCCGACCCGGCAGCCGGAGTCGGTGAGCATGTGCCGCACCCGATCCGCCGGATAGTTCGGGTCCACCGGCACGAACGCGGCGCCGCACTTGGCGACCGACAGGGCCGCCAGCACCGACTCCACCGAGCGGGTCAGGCCCAGCGCGACCCGGTCGCCGGGGCCCAGGCCGCGGTGGATCAGGGCCCGCGCCAGGCGGTTCGAGTAGATGTCGGCCTCGAGGTAGGTCAGTTCGGTCTCGTCGAACCGCAGGAACGCCCGGTCCGCGTTGAGGTGTGCGGTGGCCGCGAAGTAGGCGGCCAGGCTGCACTGCGGTTCGGGCACCGGACCCCAGGCCGGGGTGAACATCTCGCGCTCGAGTTCGGTGCGCGCGTCGATGTCGCGGACCCGCACCTGCGCGTCACCGGTGACGGCCTCGAACACCTGGACCAGGCGTTCGGCCAGCACGGTCACGGTGTGCTGCTCGAACAGCTCGGCGGCGTAGACGAATTCGAAGACGCGTTCGTCGGCGGTGAGGCCGGGCAGCACCCGCAGTTCCAGGTCGAACTTGGCCAGCGCGATGTCGAGTTCCTCGGCGTGCAGCGACAGGCCGGGCAGCCGCAGTACGGGCGCCGGGGTGTCCTGCACGCTCAGCGCCACCTGCAGCAGCGGACTCGCGCCGTACCGGCGGTGCCGGTCCGCGCCGGCCTGCAGTTCCTCCACCACCCGCTCGTAGGGCACCTCGGCGTTGGCCATGGCGGCCAGTTCGGTGTCGCGGTCGGCCCGCAGCAGGTCGGCGAAGCTGCGGTCGGGGTCCACGTCCGAACGCAGGATCAGCGTGTTGACGAACATGCCGACCAGGTCGTCGAGGCGGGTGTCGGAGCGTCCGGCGACGGGGGTGCCGATGACGATGTCACTGCCACCGGTGACCACCCGCAGCAGGACGGCCAGGGTGGAGCGCAGCACCATGAACAGGCTGACCCCGTGCGCCCGCGCGACCTCGGTGAGCCTGCGCTGCAAGGCTTCCGGCACCTCGAAGCGCACGGTCCCGGCCCGCCCGGTGGGTTCGGCCGGGCGGGGCCGGTCGTAGGGCAGCGGCAGTTCCTCGGGCAGGTCGGCGAGTGCGGACCGCCAGTAGGCGAGCTGCGCGGCGGCGGCGCTGTCGGCGTCGGTGTCGGCGCCGAGGATGTCGCGCTGCCACAGGCTGAAATCGGCGTACTGCACCGGCAGCGGCATCCACGCGGGGGCCGCCCCGCCGTGGCGGGCGGCGTAGGCGATGGCCAGGTCCTGGGTCAGCGGGCCCAACGACCAGCCGTCGGCGGCGATGTGGTGCAGCGCGATGCCGAGCAGGTGCCGGCGGGTCCCGGTGCGCAGCAACGTCATTCGCAGCGGGATCTCGTGGGCGAGGTCGAAGCCGCGCCGGGCCAGCGAGCGCAGCGCCTTGCGGGCGCCGACGTCGTCGGTCTCGACGACCTCGAGCGCCGGCAGGCAGCCCGCGGTGTCGAGGACCACCTGGTAGGCGCCCTGCTCGTCCTCGGGGAAGAGCGTACGCAGCACCTCATGGCGTTCCACCACGTCGGCCAGGGCGGCCCGCAGCGCGTCGATGTCCGGATCGCCGTCGATCCGCAGCACGAATGCGATGTTGTAAGCACTGGATTCGGGGGAATATCTGTTGAGGAACCACAGTCGCTGTTGCGGCAGTGACAGTGGTACCCGTTCCGGGCGCGGCGAGTGCACAGCCAGCGCGACACGCTGCGCCCGGGGCGCCTCCGCCAGGCGCACGGCCACCCCGGCCACGGTGGGTGATTCGAAGATGTCGCGCACCGGCAGCTCCACCCCGAATTCGGCGTGCAGGGCCGCGGTGAGGCGGGTCGCCAGCAGCGAGTTGCCGCCGATCTCGAAGAAGTTGTCGTCCGCGCCCGGCGCGATCCCGCCCAGGATCGAACCGAACACGAGCGCGACCTGTTGTTCCAGTTCGGTTTCCGGGGCGCGGGTGGGCGCGACGGCCGCGAACTCGGGTGCGGGCAGCGCCTTGCGGTCCAGCTTGCCCGCCGGGGTGACGGGCATGGCGTCGAGCACGGTCAGCGCCGAGGGCACCATGTAGCCGGGCAGCCGCCCGCGGGCGGTGTCCAGCACCGCGGCCGGGTCCACGGCGGTGTCGGCGGTGAGATAGGAGACCAGGCGCGGGATTCCGCGTTCGTCGTGGTGAACCAGGGTGAGCGCGAACGTGACTCCCGGGTGCGCGGCCAGCACGTGGTCGATCTCGGCGAGTTCGATGCGGAAGCCGCGGATCTTGATCTGGTCGTCGGCGCGGCCCAGGAAGCGCAGCTGCCCGGCGCCGTCGGCGACCACCAGGTCACCGGTGCGGTACATGCGCTCGCCGCGGCGGCCGTGCGGATTGGCCGGGAAACGTTGCGCGGTCAGACCGTGCCGGCCCAGATAGCCGCGGGCCAGGCCGGGACCGGACAGGTACAGCTCCCCCGCCACGCCCGGCGGCACCGGGTGCAGGCGGCCGTCGAGCACGAACAGCCGCATTCCGCGCACGGGCAGGCCGATCGGCACCGGCCGCCCAGCCACCATGGGTCCGGTGGCGGTGGCGGCGACGGTGGCCTCGGACGGGCCGTACATATTGTGCATGCGCCGGGCGGGCAGACCGGGCCGCGATTCCGGTGCGGTCCACACCGTCACCAGGTCTTCGGGGCAGGCCTCGCCGCCGACGATGACGGCCTCGAGTTCGGGCAGGTCGCCGGCGGGCACGGTGCCCAGGGCGGCGGGGGTGACGAACGCGTGCGTCACATGCTCCTCGCGCAGGATGCGCGCGAGCTCCTCACCACCGAAGACGCCCGCGGGCGCGACCACGATGGTGGCCCCCGCCGCGAAGCCCAGCAGCAGTTCCAGCACCGAGGCGTCGAAGCTGGGCGACGAGAAGTGCAGGGTGCGAGCGGAATCGGTGACCTTGAACAGGTGCATCTGCTCGTGCGCCAGCGAGGCGATGCCCGCGTTGGTGACCACCACGGCCTTGGGCTTGCCGGTGGAGCCGGAGGTGTAGATGAGGTAGGCCGGGCCGCCGGTGCGCAGCGGGTGGTGGCGCTCGAGGTCGGTGACCGCGCTGTCAGGGAATTGCGCGCATTCCGCGACGAGCTGGTCGGAGCCGAGCAGCAGCCAGTCCACGTAGCTCTTGCGGTGCCGTCCCCGGTTGCCGGGCCAGGTGGTCGGCATGTCCGCGCGCCGTTCGGCATTGGTGATGCCGAGCATGGCCCCGGAGTCGGCGAGCATGTGGGCGATGCGGTCCGACGGATAGTCGGGGTCGATGGGCACGTACGCCGCGCCGGTCTTGGCGACCGACCACACCGCGAGAATGCTGTCCAGGCTGCGCGGCAGTGCGACGGCGACGACCACCTCCGGTCCGGCGCCGTGCTCGATCAGCACCCGCGCCAAGCGGTTCGAGCGTTCGTCGAGTTCGCGGTAGGTGGTGTCCTGGCCCAGGTAGCGCACGGCCACCGCGTCGGGGACGCGTTCGGCGGTGTCGGTGAGCAGCCGGGCCAGGGTGGTGGCGGGCTCGGCGGGCGAGCCCACGATGGGCACCAGTTTGGCGGTCTCGCGTGCGTCCAGCAGCGGCAGGTCGCCGACCGGCAGGGACGGTTCGGCGACCGCGGCGGCCAGCACCGCGCCGAAGCGACGCGCGATGGCCTCGACCGTGGCATGGTCGAAAACATCGGCGGCGTAGCCGAATTCGGCGGACAGCCCGGCGTCCTCGGCGGGGGTCCCGGCCGGCTCGTGCACGGTCAGCTGCAGGTCGAACTTGGCGACGTCGGTGGCCATGGGCACCACGTCGCTGTCCACGCCGGGCAGGTCGACGCGCAGTTCGGGGCCGTTGTCGTAGGACAGCATGACCTGGAACAGCGGGTGCCGGGCCGCGGACCGGTCCGGGTTGACCACCTCGACGAGCCGCTCGAAAGGCACGTCGGCATTGGCGAAGGCGTTGAGGTCGGTGTCGCGGACCTCGGCGAGCATGCGGTCGAATCCGGCGGCCGGATCCACCCGGGTGCGCAGCACCAGGGTGTTGACGAACATGCCGACCAGATCGTCGAGCGCGGGATCGCTGCGCCCGGCGATCGGGGTGCCGATGGCGATGTCGGCGGTGTTGCACAGGCGCGAGAGCACCACGGCCAGCGCGGCGTGCAACACCATGAAGGTGCTGACCCCGCGCTCGTGGGCGACGGCGGCCAGATCGCGGCGGACCGCGGCGGGGATGGTGAATTCGACGGTCCCGCCGTCGGTGGACCGCTGCCGCGGACGCGGACGGTCCAGGGGCAGGTCCAGCAGGTCGGGCAGGTCGGCGAGGGCGGCGCGCCAGTAGGACAGCTGCCGGGCCAGCGCGCTGGCCGGGGCGGACTCGTCGCCGAGCAGTTCTCGTTGCCACAGCGCGAAATCGGCGTACTGCACCGGCAGCGGCGTCCACACGGGCGCCTCGCCCTGGGCGCGGGCGGCGACCGCGGTCATCAGGTCGCGGGTGAGCGGGTCGATCGACCAGCCGTCACCGCTGATGTGGTGCAGCACCACCAGCAGCAGGTGGGTGTCGGGGGCGGTGCGGTACAACGCCACCCGCACGGGGGCCTGACTGCGCAGATCGAAACCGTACCCGGCGAATTCGGTCGCCAGCGCGACCGCGTCGGCGACCGTGGCGGCGTCGATCGGGTCGAGGGTGAGCGGGATCTCGGCGGCCGGGTGGATGAGCTGGCAGGGCCCGTCGGGGGTGTCGGGGAAGGTGGTGCGCAGGCTCTCGTGCCGTTCCAGCACGTCCACGAGCCCGGCGCGCAGCGCCGGAATGTCCAGCGGCCCGGTCAGTTTCACCGCGAACGGCATGTTGTAGGCCGCGGCGTGCTCGGCGAACCGGTTGAGGATCCACAGCCGTTGCTGGGCCAGTGACAGCGGAATCTGTTGCGGCCGCGGCCCGGCCGTCAGCAGCGGTTCGGGGTGCGCGGTCCCGTCGTGTTGCGCGGCGGAGAGCCGGTCGGCGAGCGCGGCCACGGTGGAGGTTTCGAACAGGTCGCGAATGGTGAGCGAGACGCCGAGCGCGGCATTGACCCGCGCCATGGCGCGGGCCGCGGTCAGCGAATTGCCGCCCAGGTCGAAGAAGCTGTCCTGGACGTCGAGTTCGTCGGTGCCGAGCACCTCGGCGAAGATGCCGAGCAGCCGGCGTTCCATATCGGTGCTGGGTTCGGCGACGGGCCGGGCGGGGCGGCGGGCGCCGGCGTCCGGTTCCGGCAGGGCCTTGCGGTCCACCTTGCCGTTGGCGCTCAGCGGTAGTTCGTCGAGCACCATCACCACCGAGGGCACCATGTAGCCGGGCAGGGTGCGGCAACGCAATGGCTGGTATCGGCGGCGGGCTCGGCAAGTTCACCGAGTTGCGTCAGCGTCTGCTGTTCGTCATCGGCGCGTTGATCGTCTATCGCATCGGCAGCTACATCCCGGTGCCGGGTATCAACCCG